>CAYXBO010000077.1:0-6191 GCA_964463195.1 uncultured Christensenellaceae bacterium
CGCTGTAATAGCAATTCACGACATTGTTGAGCAGTTTTTTTGCGTCCGCGTCGCGCGTTTCGGTTATTATGCCGTCAAGATATTCTTCTGCGTTTTTTATTTTAGCAACCAGTCCCAGTTTGTTTTCCGTCTCTTCGAGCTTCTTCGACGCCCTCAAAACGATATCTGCGACCGCCTGTCTCGTAACCCCAGCTTCCTCAGCCACCTCTGCAAACGACAAATCGTCGTCGGTATAAAGCCGCATTATTTGCCTTTGGTGACCGGTCAGTAGCTCTCCATAATAATCGAGTAAAAGTCCTGTTCTTGTCTTCGACAGCATAATCCTCCGCCAAGTATTTTTACTTTACACTTATTAAACCATATTATAGACCGTCAGTCAACGGTTTATCCGAAATTAAGTAAAAAAATTGCCGGACAAACCGTCCGGCTAACTCAAATAGCGAAATTGGGCTGAACTTTAGTTTATGCAATCATCTTGTGATTTTGTTAATTTGCTATAAATATCAATTGCTTCCTCGACATTTTCAGTTAAATACTTTTCGAGATTTATACCATTATAAATCGTTTCTTCTTGAAAAATGTAAGAAAACTGTCTTAAAATGTTAATCAAAAGTCCACCAGCCATTTCTAATATCCAAATAAAACTATATGGAGGTATCCCTTGATTTAAATAATTACCATGAACATACTTACAACAGTATTTATAAGACGTAAGATAAATTTTATTTTCTTTTTCGTCAGTCTTCTTACTACAAGCCATAACCTCACTAAATATATATTTATGGTATTTATTATTCAATTTATCCAGCCAACCATAATTTAGAAAGTTTTGTTTATTGCAATCTAATGGTACAATACGTTCAAATTCTTCCGGATATTGCCCTGTAGCTTCATACAGTTCGCGATAAGCCATAAATTTGTAATACTCATTAGCAACATCTTCATTATCATAAATTGCCAAATGCACAAACATAGTTTCTATTAGGGTGCGCAATAATGAAAAAGCGTTTCCGCAATCCTCAGATTCTGTAAGCATAAGAATGGATTTTATTGTTTTGAGCATCACTATTAGCGTGTTTATTTTAAAGTTCGCATTTGGAACATTCGAGCGATTTTTCTGTCTAATATTTTCGTCTATTCGTGCCAGAAGAAAATTAACAACACAGTGCATGGAAAAATTTATCGGAGAATGTGCTAAAAGAAAATTTTGCTCTCCATTGCATTGCAGTAGCTGTCTCAATTTACATTGCAAAATTGCACGCCGTTTAAGATTTGAAATATACTTATCATTCTTATATTGTTCGCTTGTTTGTTTTTCATCATTTATCATTGGTAACATTAAATAGTAATGTATCATTGCAAGATTTAAACATATGTCATAATCTATATCATCTCCGCCTAAAGCGAAAATAGGACTAAAATTCCAGCTGTAGCATTTCGGCACAATTTCATAGAATTCATGTGAGGTCTTGATTTCTTCCTTAATTCTTATCATAAAATTCGGTTTTATGAATTTTCCAAACATATTGCGTAAAAACTTATTTCTTTCATCATCAATTCTGCGAAAATCCTTCAACATTTCTTTTATTTCCTCACGAGATGGTAGCTGATTTTTCATATAACGATTTCCTTAACAATAACTTTATTAAATTGTAGCATAATCCAAATGACCAATCAATATATTGGTTTTTTTGCGAAAAAAGTGCTCCTACGAAAAGGATGATATTTGTTAATTAAATAATTCCGTCGATAAATTCTTCGGCGTCAAACGGCAATAAGTCGTCGATTTTTTCTCCGACTCCCACGAAAACGACGGGCATTTCGTATTCCGCGGATATGGCGAGAACCACGCCGCCCTTTGCCGTGCCGTCGAGCTTAGTAAGGATTATGCCGTCTATATCTATTGCCTCGTCGAAAATCTCCACCTGAGTTACGGCGTTCTGACCGGTCGTCGCGTCTAAAACTATATAATTACGCCTGTCGGCCCCCGGAAGCTCACGCTCCGCAACGCGGTCGATTTTTTTCAATTCTTCCATCAGGTTCTTTTTATTGTGAAGTCTGCCGGCAGTATCAATTAAAACGACGTCGGTTCCTTTGGCTTTTGCCGCGTGAAGCGCGTCGTAAACTACAGCCGCGGGGTCGCTTCCTTCCTCGTGCTGAACTATTCTCACGTCGGCGCGTTCCGCCCAAACCTCCAATTGGTCGCTTGCTGCGGCTCTGAAGGTGTCGGCAGCAGCAACTATAACGGATTTTCCTTGAGTTTTGAAATAGTTGGCGAGCTTACCTATCGCGGTGGTTTTACCGACTCCGTTTACTCCCGCAACCAAAATGACAAGCGGGTATTCGTACGGCGGAATTTCGTAATCTATCGACTCGCGCATAAGGCGTTTAAGCACGTTTTTCGCGTCTTCCGGCTTGGTTACCTTTTTACGGAAAAGCTCATCCTTCAGCTCTTCGATAATCTGTTCGGTAGCCGTAACTCCCATATCGGCGGAAAGCATAGCCGTTTCGAGGTCGTCGTAAAAATCGTCGTCTAAATCACGCGCAGAAAAAACCTCGAAAAATTTCTTAGCAATGCTATCTTTGGTTTTTTTAAGACCTTCCTTAATCTTAGAAAAAATTCCCATAGCTTAATCCTTTTGGACGTATTTGACAGCGTCGGCAAGCTTGACGCTGACGACTGTTGAAACACCGACTTCCTGCATGGTTATACCGTAAAGAACGTCCGCGCGCTCCATAGTCGGCTTTTTGTGAGTGATAACTATAAACTGAGTGTTGTCTGCATATCTCTTTAAGTATTCCGCAAACAGCGCGGTGTTTACGTCGTCCAACGCCGCTTCTATTTCGTCCAGTACGCAGAACGGCATCGGCTTCAGCCTTATAATGGCGAACAAAATGGCGATTGCCGTAAGTGACTGCTCGCCGCCCGACAAAAGGCTTATCGTTTTGAGGTTTTTGCCTTTGGGCTGCGCGTAAATGTCTATCGGCGCGTCGAGCACCGATTTGCCTTCGGACATGTCTATACGGAGCTCGGCTTTTCCGCCCTCGAAAAGCTCCGCGAAAATCTGTTTGAAATTTTCGTTTATCGCCTCGAAGGCTGCGGAGAAAACCTTTTCCATTTCCGAAGTCAAATCCGCTATAACGTCTTCTGTATCCTTTTTGGCTTTTTCCAAATCGTCGTACTGGGTTTTGAGTTCGTCGTAATGAGCGCTCTGTTCTTCAAACTGCTCCACGGCAAGCTCGTTTATCGCGCCGTAGGAATCTATCTGGCGTTTGACTTTGGTTATGTTTTTAAGGGAATTCTCGCTGTCGAAATCTTCCACACGGAAGGCTTCGGCAGACTCCTTCGTCAACTGGTAATCCTCGACGATTTTACTTTCCATCGTCAGAAGCTCTTCTTTGATGCGCTCGAGACGGGCCGCCGCCTGCGCGCGCTTCGCTGTCAAATCGGTCTGCTCTTTGGCAAGCGCGCTCCGCTTTTCGGTCAACGCCTGCATCCTTTCGGTGAGCTCGCTCTTATACTGCTTTCCGCGCTCGATTTCCGCTTTTATCTCGTCGATACGCGCCTGGTCCTCTTCTGAAAACGCCGTCGTGTCGATTTTGTTTTCCGCGTCCGTCAACGCAACGGTCGCCATTCTCTTTCTCGAGTCGTATTCGAGACTCAGGTCGCGGCAGTTCTGTATTTCGGTTTTTAAGCGGGCGCACTCCCTCTCCAAGGTCGTCAAATCGTTGTCGAGATTGGTTATATTGAGCTTCAACTCGCCGACCTCGTTCGCCATATCGTCGCGACGTCTTCTCATGGCGAGCATTTCTTCCTTCATTTCGTTGAGAATGTCGTCCGCCGCAGTCTTTTTATCGGCAACGCTCTTCTCGTCGCTCGAGCTCTTGGCAATCAACGCGTCAAGCTCCTTTATCCTTGCGTATACCTCTTCGTTGTCCTTAAGTAAGGTCTTTTCGTCGTTTTCAAGCGTCGCAAGCTCGGATTCCGCAACCATTTTACGCGCTTCGGCGGAGTTCTTTTCGGCGTTTATCTTATCGAGCTGCGAGGAAAGAATGTTTCTGGCGTTTATGAGGTCGTGCTGTTCGGAAATCTTTTCGTCAAGGTCGCGCTTTATCGCCTCGTAAGCCTTGTCGGCGCTGTTGAAACGCTTCTGAACGTCTTCGAGCTCGCTTTCCCTTGCGAGAATTCTCGTCTCTTTGGAGGGCGCCTGACCGCCGGTTATTGCGCCGCTCTGAAGATACAACGCACCGTCTAAGGTTACCACGCGGAATTCGTTTTTATACTGTTTGGTTATCCTCTCGGCAATGAGCTTGTCCTCGACGACGACCGTTCTTCCCAAAAGATTGGATACGACCGGCGCCAGCCTTCTGTCGTATTTAATTAAATCGGAGGCAACGCCGACCACTCCGTCCTCGTCTAAAACGCTGTCGTCCTTCAAATCGTTGGGACGCATGGATGAAATCGGTAAAAACGTTGCGCGTCCGATACGGTTTCTCGCCATATAATCTATAAGGAAACGTGCGTCCTGCGGAGTTTCGGTAACTACGTTCTGAATGTTTCCGCCGAGCGCAATCTCGATTGCCAGCTGAAAATCACGCGGAACGGTGAGCATTTCGCCCACAACTCCCAGAACCTTTGCGTTGACTTCCAAATCTCTTTCTCTTGCGATAAGAAGGCGTTTTACGCTGTCCGCGTAGTTTTCCAGTCGGTTTTTAACGTCAGACAGCCAGCGAAGCGCGGAAGCGAGCTCCACGCGTTTTTTCTCGGCTTCTCTGAAACGGACGTTGCCTTCGTCTATTTCCGTGGTGCAGCTGTTGAGGTTTTCGGTAGCCTTTCTGAGCTCCGCCAATTTTTCGTCACGCCTTTTATCTATTTCGGCGATTTCCTCGTTAATCTTTTCTATGGTTTTATTGGCGGCTGAAATTTTCCCGCGGAGGAACTTCAAATCCTCTTTATCTTCGCCGATATTGTTTAAAAGAACGTCCCTCGTTGCGGTAAGCTTGACGGTCGCCGATTTAGCGTCGGACAGTTCGTCCGCGGACGACAGTATCAATTCCCTCGACCTCTCAACCTCTTTTTCCCTCTGAAGAACGGATTCGCCGTAGGCAATATACTCGGCGTTCTTCTTTTCGTAAACGGAGTTGAATTCCACAAACTTCTTGAACTTTTCGGCTTTTTCGTTTTCTTTGTCGGCGAGCTCTTTGGATTTAGCTTCCTGAACGGCGTGGTTCTTCACGTAATCTTCGCCAATCTTCGTAATTTCCTCACGAAGTCTTGCAATCTGTTCGGAGTAAAGCTTATTATCGCCCGCAGCCTTCTGCTGACTGACGAGAAGGTCCGACAGCTCGCCGCGCAGCTTTTCGATAAGTACGTCGCTGTTGCTGAAATCCATAAACGCCATATTGTAGGTGCGTTCCGCATCGCGGTCTTCCGCAAGATTTCTTTCCAGCTCTTTATTTATGTGGTTGAGATTTTGTTCGAGCTTTGCTGTCATTCCGCTCGAAGATTCGGTCTGATAAAGATAGGTGTTGACCTCGAGAACCTTAAGCTCCTCTCTCAAACTCTTGACTTTCTTTGCGTTTTCCGCCTGTTTTTCCAAAGGACGGAGATTGCCCTCGACCTCGTTTAAGACCGCCAACAGCTTAACCATATTGTCGCGCGTGGTGGCGAGATTCTTTTCGGAATTCTGAATTTTGTTGCGGTACGACGCAACGCCCGCCGCTTCCTCGAAAATCTTGCGGCGCTCGTCGGGCTTTTTGGAAAGGATTTCCGCAGTTTTGCCCTGCCCGATTATAGAATAGCCCTCTTTGCCGATACCGGTGTCGCGGAAAAGCGTTATTATGTCCTGACGCCGTACCTGCTGACCGTTTATAAGATATTCGCTGGTTGCAACCTTGGAGCGGTAAAGTCTGCGGGAAACCACCACCTCGTCGGCGTTTATCGCATAAGCCTGGTCGGTGTTGTCGAACGTTAAAGAAACCTCGCAATATGAAAGGGATTTTCTGTTTGCCGTACCGTTGAAAATAACGTCGGTCATAGCGTCGCCGCGAAGAGCCCTCGGGCTCTGCTCTCCGAGAACCCAGCGGATAGCGTCGGCAACGTTGGATTTTCCGCACCCGTTGGGTCCGACGATAGCCGTAACGCCGGAGGTGAAATCCAACTCCAGCTTATCGGCAAACGATTTAAAACC
>CAYXBO010000078.1:0-6175 GCA_964463195.1 uncultured Christensenellaceae bacterium
TCGTCATTGCGCGGAGCGTAGCGACAAAGCAATCCAGACTTAAATAAATATCCACTTGGGTGGGCGGGTGGGGAACGCCCGTAGGGCGAGTGAAATGTCGCTAGGCGACGTGAAATTGTTTGCTCCGCAAACAGTGAAATTGCCACTGCGTGGCAGTGAAATTGAACCTGTCGGTTCAGTTGTGGATATTTATTTAAGTTCCTGGATTGCTTCACTACGTTCGCAATGACGAATGAACCCAACAAAAGACAAAAGCCGCGAACGGAAGCGATGTTATCGCGTGTTCGCGGCGTTACTTGGCTTTTTTTGGTTCTTTTTTTCTCCCGAAAAAAAGAACAATAACTTACTTATTACCGTCTCCGAAATATGTGTTGGGGTCTACGGAATTACCGGCTTCGGTTACGGAGAAGTGGACGTGGGCTCCGTCGAGCTGTTCTTTGCCTGCGCTTATCGACACTTCGCCGATACTGTCGCCCTGTTTCACTTCGTCGCCGACGTTTACTGCAACGTTTGCGAGGCTTCTATAGATAGTACGGACGTCGTCCTTGTGGAGGATAGTCACCTGATTTCCCCAAAGAATGTCGTATTCCACCTTCTCAACTACGCCGTCGTAGACTGCGACTACTGCCGTGCCTTCCGCCGCCGCAAAATCTATACCGTCGTGGGACTGGTGTTTTTTAAGGGTTGAGTTCCAGATAGGCATATCGATGCTATAGGGTTTGATTACCGAGCCGCCGGACACGGGGCTTATGAATATAATACCCTCGTCAATCGGGTCGACGACGGTCGGAGTGTCGGGAACTACGGGTTCCTGATTTCCGACGTCGGGAGCTTCAGTATCTCCCCCGCCTACCGTGGTATTGTCGCCGTTATCGATAATAAGACCGTTGTTGCTTCCGCTGTCGGACGGGATTGTCAGGACGAGCGCAACGGTAATCATTGCGATAATTGCGACGATACAAACCGCCATTACGATGTAGTAAACGTTGTGTTTCAAAAACTGTACGAATTTTTCCGTTCTTGGACTTCTCATAAATTTGCCTCCGATTTCGTTTGACAAAATTATGAGCAGGAGAAAATCGGTTTATACAGCGAAATCATAAAATCCGCTTAAAAATAATCGTCAAAACGGAGAAATAGCCATAATTATGTCGAATTATAGCGTAAGCCTTTTGTTCTTTAACCGACATTCCCTTCATAAACTTTAAAGTATTGAAATCCGGAGGTAGAAAATAATGTCTCTCATTAAGAAAACAATCGTCCTGACAGGCGGAACGCAAAAAGGCTTTGCTACGGTCATTAAGCTCGGAACGTCCGTAGGCATAAAGCTGAATATACCGGATGCGGGCGAAACGCTTATTATAGGTATACGCATAGGCGCGCTGCCGCTGATAATATCCGAAACCGACGCGAGAATAAAAGAACTAAATTATAATCTCGATTTTCCGGACGACGCGCCGATAAGCATAGTATTATGCAAAAACGGCAAAGCCGTACTTTTCGGCGGAGCTACGGGAAGGCTCAACGCAGAAGAGGTTACAGCGGCATACAACGACAGCAGGAAACGCGAAGAAAAGGTATCCGAAAATGACGTTAAAGAAATCCAAACGCCGATAAGCACGGAGCCGCCGATTACCGAGGAAACCCCACTGGTCTCCCCCGAAGAGACCGCCGCGTTCGAGTTTTTCAAGGCTCAGACCGACAATAATTTTTACGTGGGAATACAGGACAAAATCGAAGAGCTCCTGACGATTTACCCGCACGACGAGGAATTGGAAAGACTTCTACCCGACAGCCGCATTGCCAAAGTAAATTACGATACCGACGAATTCTATACCGTCGGAACGCTCTCCGAAAACGGCAGAGTTTCGCATATAATCTACGGCGTAAAAGGAATAAGCTCGTTAAAGCCACCGAAAGAGGTTGAAGGCGTTTCGCAGTTCCTTCCGATAAGCTCCGAGACCGACCAGGGATATTGGATAATCCTTCAGGACGCCATAACAGGTGAGACTGTAAAAAACGATTAGTAAAACTGAGCGCAGATTTAAAATCCGCGCTTTTTATTTGAGTAATTCCGCAAGCCTTACGAATTGGTCGGCGGAAAGAGTTTCGCCGCGGGCGGTTTCGGAAAACCCGAGTTCCGCGAGAGCCGACAGAATGCTTTCCTTTGGATACAAATTCCGAAGATTGTTTACGAGAGTTTTTCTGCGCATGGAAAAAGCGGCTTTTATTATCTGCTCGGCTGCTGCTACGGTGTCGTCGGGATACTTCCTCCGCATGGTAATTCTAAGCACCGCCGAATCGATTTTCGGGACGGGATAAAACATTTTTCTGGAGACCGTCCTCACAACCTCCGCGTCGGCGGACAACGCAATTCTTGCGCTTACCGCCCCGTAATCGACACTCTTTTCGTCGCCGGCTATTCTTTCTGCGACTTCCTTCTGAACCATAACCGTTACGGACGTGACAGGCAGTTTCGATTTAAGAAACCGCATTATGAGCGGCGTGGTTATATAATAAGGAATGTTAGCCGCCACCTTAAAGCTACCGCCGATAATTTCCGAAAGCTCCTCGTCAGACATATTAAGAACGTCGCGGAAATAAACCTCAACGTTGTCACAGCCTCTGAGAGTTTCCGAAAGAACGGGCTTCAACCGCTTGTCAACCTCAAAGGAAATCACCCTTTTTGCGGCTTTCGACAGTGCGCGGGTTAAAGTCCCCGCTCCGGTTCCTATCTCCACGACCGTATCTTCCGCCGTCGCACCGCTGTCCGCTGCAATCGCCGCGAGCAGGTTTTTATCGGTTATGAAGTTCTGCCCGAGACCCTTGTCGAAGCGGAAGCCTTCTCTTTTCAGAATTTCTGCAATTTCCATTATTTCCCCTATGCTCCGGAAAACTTTTTGCGCTATACTATAATCGTACGAAAGATAAATACCCCCGATGTACGAAAGAGAAAAGTCCTCCCGAATTTCGGGAGGGCTTGCTCTTTTTAGCAGAGCCTTTTAATCCGCACCCGATTTTCGCGGGGTAATGCGCACCGTTACCGCGCGCGCCTCGCTTGACGTAGTTTATACAATAAGCTCTCTTACTCTAAGCTTTGCTCCCACCCGCTCAGCGATTTGCCTCGCCTTTTCGATATCCGACTGGGGCATGGTGCTTATTACCGAAAACACGACCTCGATACCCTCGTCCGCCGCCTCTTTGGCAAATTTGAGCATATCGAAATATCCGAGCTCCCCGAAACGGCAACGGCAGATTTTCTGATATTCGCGGGAATTTACGGCGTTTAAGGAGACGCTCACCTTGTCAATCAGTCCGCGGATGCGTTTGGCAACTCCGTCGCCGACAATCAGCCCCGCCTGTCCGTTGGTGTTTATTCTGACGGTTTTCGCACCGCGTTCCTTAATAACATCGGCAATCTCTTCTATGGCGTCCAGTCTGTAGAGAGGTTCGCCGTAACCGCAGAACACCACTTCCCTGCCCTTTAAATCCGCCGGAAGAAGCGCTATAACCTCTTCGGCTGTCGGTTCCTTCGTAAGCCACAGATTGTACGTTTCGTATTGCTTGTGAGTGTTTCTTACGCAGAACTCGCAGGCGTTGCTGCAACGGTTGGTCAGATTGATATAGATATTGCCGTCAATTTCGTATACGTAAGTGTCGTTCATGGTAATTTATAAAACCTCTTTGCGTTATTGGTGGTTATTCTTGCTATTTCCTCAAACGTCGTGCCGCGTATTTCCGCAAGCTTTTTCGCCGCAAAACCTACGTATTTCGGATAATTCACCCGTCCGCGGAACGGCTCCGGAGTAAGATAGGGGCAGTCGGTTTCCACGACGAAGCCGTCTTCCGGAACCGCCGCCGCAACCTCGGGCGCATGCCTCGCGTTCTTAAAGGTCAACGAGCCGCCGAAGGATATGAGAGAACCGAACCTAAGAAACTCCCCTAGCATCTCCCGACTGCCGCTGTAGCAGTGTATCAGCGAGCCGTAGTAGAGCTTCTGCGCGTTTTGCTTTAAAAGCTCCAGCATATCTCCGTAAGCTTCTCTCAGGTGAATGACCACGGGGGCTTTTAAGGAATACGCCAGCTCCAGCTGTTCGACGAACACTCTTTGCTGAACCTCTCTCGGCGACAGGTCGTAATGATAATCGAGCCCTATCTCGCCGATTGCCACGCACTTTTCGGACTGAAGCGCCTTCTCGAAAAAGGCGTAATCCTCCGAAGTCGCGTCCTTTGCGTCGTGCGGATGAATGCCGACGGTGGAATAAACGCGGTCGTATTTTTCGGATACCGCGAGGCAATCCTCGCTGCTTTTTCTGTCGCAGCCTACGCTGACGATATATTCCAGCCCGTCCGCGGACATGCCGGAAACGATGGTGTCAAGCTCCGGAAAAAGCTTTTCGTCCGTCAGATGCGCGTGGGTGTCTATGAGCATTATCTGACGCGGGCTCCGCTTGCAATGAGCTTTTCGGGGCTGACGATAACCACGTTGCCGTCCGCTCCGTCGGCGCATAAAATCATGCCCTCGGACACCACTCCTCAGAGAGTTGCGGGCTGAAGATTGGCAACGACTACGACGGATTTACCGACCATTTCTTCTGGCGTGTAATACTGCGCAATGCCGGAAACGATGGTGCGGATTTCCTCTCCCACTTCTATTCTGGAAACCAAAAGCTTTTTGCTCTTCTCAAGCTTTTTGCACTCGAGAACCTTTCCGACTCTCAGCTCCACGTTCATAAAATCGTCTATCGCTATCATTTTTCTTTCCTCTTTTTTCTCGTTGTTTTCCGTTTTATTTTCTTTCTTTTCGGAGGCGGCAGCCGCCTTTTCCGCTCTTTCCTCCATTGCCACGAGTTCTTTCCGGACGTCAATTCTCTGGTAAAGAATTCCGGCTTTGGTAACCTTTACTCCGGATTTTAAGGCTCCGAACTTAACGTTGCCGTCAAATACGCGAGGCGTTTCGCAAGACAGGTCGGTGAATATTTTCTCGGGCGCGGTCTGAATAAACGGCATTAAAAGCACTGCCGATATTCTCAGGACCTCGGCGAGAACGTAGAGCACCGTTCCGAGTCTTTCTCTTTCCTCGGGCTTTTTGGCGAGCGCCCACGGCGTGGTTTCGTCGATATACTTGTTCGCCCTTGCAATGAGCGCGAACACCGACTGGAGCGCCGACGGAATCTGCAACGCGTCCACGTCCGCGGCGACCTTGCCGTAAGCTCCGTCCGCCATTCCGATAAGCTCCTTATCGAGGTCGGTGAATTCCTTAGGCTCGGGAAGCACTCCGTCGAAGTATTGGGAAATCATCGCGGTCGTTCTCGACAAAAGGTTGCCGAGGTCGTTGACCAGGTCGCTGTTAATTCTCGTAAGAAAAGCTTCGTTGGTGTAGTTACCGTCCTGCCCGAAGGGAACCTCTCTCAGGAGATAGTAGCGAAGCGCGTCCACTCCGTAGTGTTCCACTAGGTCCACGGGAGAGGGAAGCGTGCCGGCAGCTTTAGACTTGGAAATCTTTCCGCCGCCGTACATCAGCCAGCCGTGACCGTAAACCTTTTTGGGAAGCGGCAGACCCTAGGACATCAGAAGCGCCGGCCATATTACGGAATGGAAGCGGACGATTTCTTTTGCCATCATGTGAACGCTCGCCGGCCAGTATTTTTCAAACGCCGACTGGTCTTCGGAAAGATATCCGAGAGCGGTTATGTAGTTGGACAAAGCGTCCACCCAGACGTAGGCGACGTGCTCTTCGTCGAACGGCACCGGAACGCCCCACTTAAACGAGGTACGGGTTACGCACAGGTCCTGAAGTCCCGCCCTTAAAAAGTTGTTGAGCATTTCGTGGCGGCGGGAAGTCGGCTCGAGAAAGCCGTTCGACTCGTCCTCTAAAAGCTCAATCAGTTTATCCTGATATTTAGACAGACGGAAGAAGTAGCTGGACTCCCTCGTCCTTTCTACGGGGCGGCCGCAATCGGGGCATTTGCCGTCCTTTAACTGCGTTTCCGTCCAGAAGGTTTCGCAAGGCGTGCAGTACCAGCCTTCGTAATCCTTTTTGTAAATGTCGCCGTTTTCGTAAAGCTTTCTGAAAATCTTCTGAACGCACTCCACGTGCTCTTTGTCGGTGGTTCTTATGAACTTATCGCCCATGCGCCGATTATGCCTAACTACGAAATACCGGCTGATTTCG
>CAYXBO010000079.1:0-6062 GCA_964463195.1 uncultured Christensenellaceae bacterium
CTCTTAAAACGGTGGTTTTTATGCCGCTGTCGTCCTCCATTGCGTCAACCATTTCCTTAGTCGAATACGCCATGGATTCAAGAGTTGCGCGGACAATATGCGCTTTGGTTGCGCCGCGCGTGAGCCCAGTAATAATCCCCCTCGCGTTCATATCCCAGTACGGCGCGCCCATTCCGGTAAACGCGGGAACGACGTAAACCCCGTCGGTGTCCGGTACGGATTTGGCTAAGCGCTCGCACTCCTCAAACCCCGAAACCATGCCGAGCTTGTCACGTAACCACTGTATGCTCGAGCCGGCGTTGAAAACGCTCCCCTCCAATGCGTAAGTGGTCTTGCCGTCTATACTCCAGGCAACGGTCGTCAACAGTCCGTTTTTACTTTCAATTGGCTCCGAGCCGGTGTTCATGAGAATAAAGCAGCCGGTGCCGTAGGTGTTCTTCGCCATGCCGGCCGAGTGGCAGCACTGCCCGAACAGCGCGGACTGCTGGTCTCCCGCAATGCCCGCAATGGGAATTTCGTGCTCGAGAATTTTCGCCTGTCCGATTACGCCGCTTGACGTAACCACCTCGGGAAGAACGGATTTGGGAATTCCGAAAAGAGCCAAAAGCTCGTCGTCCCATTGCATGGTGTGGATGTTGAAAAGCATCGTCCTAGAAGCGTTGGAGGCGTCGGTTGCAAAGGTTTCGCCCTCGGTAAGCTTGGCGATAAGCCAGGCGTCTATCGTGCCCAAAGCGAGGTTGCCCTCTTCGGCAAGCTCTCTCGCGCCCTTTACGTTGTCAAGTATCCACTTCATTTTCGTTGCCGAAAAATAGGCGTCGGGCAAAAGTCCCGTCTTTTTATATATCTTTTCTTTATTGGGAACAACGAGCTCCTCGACAATATCCGCCGTGCGGCGGCACTGCCACACTACGGCGTTGCATATAGGCGCAAGCGTCCTTTTATCCCAGGCAACGACGGTTTCGCGCTGGTTGGTAATACCTATCCCGTAAACGTCGGAAAACCTGAACCCCTTTATGGAGCTGATTGCCTCGAGAAAGCTGTCTAATTGCGCTCCGAAAATCTCTTCGGGGTCGTGCTCCACCCACCCGTCGTTTGGGAATATCTGTTGAAACGGACGGTTCTTTACTACGATAATCTTTTGTTTTACCGTATCGAAAACGAGCGTACGCGCCGAAGTCGTCCCCTCGTCGAGAGCAATAATGTATCTCTTTGCCACGACAAACCTCCGATATTTTACCGATATAATATTATTATATCACTGTAAAGGAGCATATTCAAGACTGAAGTTTTTGTAAAAGCGATTAGAATTTGGGCAGGCGTGGCTACGCGGGACTGGATTGCTTTGTCGCTCCGCTCCGCGCAATGACGATTGGCGGGCTGCGCGGGGCTGGTTTGCCGTGGCTCCGTTTGGCTTCCGTCAATACGAGACTTCTTCAGAAACAATCCGGACAAAAAAGAACTCCGCAATTTCTTGCGGAGTTCTGCGGGTTTTAAGCTACGCTATCAGGCTTGAGTAGGAGCAATATAAAAATGGAAATCTTCGATTGTTCCGTCGCATTTGTTTCCTCTGATTGTCAGTTTCTCTTCTCCGATTACGCTTATGCATATTTCAAAAATGTTGCAACCTTCATATTGCATGTAGTAGTTATCGCCTTCAATTACGTAAACGACGGTGAGGTCGCGATTGTTCGCAATTAAATCGGCGATTATATAGGTTTCTTGTCCGAAAGTCATGCCGTCTCCGTTGAAGGATATGCGCAATCCGCTAAAGCTTGCAACGAAATCAATAACCTCCTGCGGAGCGGGATACTCGTCCTGATTGCCCAGATTGTACCACTTGAAATCATCCTCTCCGAAAGGAACGGATACACCCCAATCAATGAAGTTTTCAGCTTCAAGCTCGAACGACTTTCCGTCGATAAGAGTGAGAATATTCAGCGGAGCATCCTCTGTTTTGACGTAGGTTTTGTTCCACACTTCCAAGAAATAGAAATCGTCGACATGAGACGGAGCGTAGGGGCGAAGCTCGCCGTCAACGAGTTTGTGCGCAATTTTTCCAGACTGTATCATATAGGGACCTCTGAAGGACACGTTCCAAAGCGTATCATCGAAATTCATAATATACATGCCTTCCACTAAAGGATTGGAATAAACGGTCATGGTCTCTCCGCTGTCGGCAACGTAAATTCCGGAAGCGTTTTCGGGAGTTTCGCCGAACTCAAACTGCGCGCGTATATCCGACTTAACGTATTTAACCTGAACGGAAACCCAATTTCTGTCGTTCCCATCTTCAATCATAATCTGAGTGTATACGAGCGTGATTATGTCCGTGTCGTTTTCGTCATACTGAGGCATACCGAACATATTTAACTCTTCGACGAATCTGTTGTCGTCAAAGTTGTAATGGTAATAATAGGCATAATAGTCTCTCGAATCTTCTACGAATTCAATATAGCCTTGTTCCAGCTGCTCCATAAATCCGTCAAGAATGCTCAGGTCAGCCAACGGTTGACCGTCAACCTCAGCCTCGACAATTCCGCCGAAGGTAAATCTGTACCCTACGAAATCCTCAGGTTGGGGCTGGCCCGGTCCGGGTACGGGGTCATCGGGTCCGTGACCGGGGTCGCCGTTAACGTACTCATCCGGAGTCTCGTTGAGACTGTCGGGGTCGTCGACGGTAGCTTTTTTAAAGTTGATTATCATATCGAATTCAAAGGCGTCGCCTTCCGTGGGGAAATAATGACCTTCAACGCTTGTAAGCTTACCGTCCTCGATAACGTACATAATGTAGCCGTGGTCGGCATTGACTACAAATTTGCCGATTAAGGTATACCTCGAAACGATTGTCGAGGTGTGGTTTTCACTTTCCGCAACCGCTACGACGTAGCCGTCTCTGTAGAAGGTAACCTTCAGATTTTCCGTCCAAAAAGCTTTATAGTCTCCTACGGTTTGCTCTTCGTCTCCGCCGGACGGAATGACTGTTTCGTCGGGAAGGCTGGCTTTTGCGTCTTCAACTTCCCAGACCGTGCCGGCTACATCTTCGGCTGTTTCGCCGATTTCGCCGACAGTGGCTCCGTCAACTACGGTGAGCTCAAAGTATGCGATAAATCCGTCGCGAACGGTTTCGCCGATAAGCATGTCGGGGATGGCTGCGGTTATTTTACCGTCGGCACCGACTGCTCCGATACCGAACATTCCGATGGAAACCTTGTCTCCGTACTGCTCGTATTCCTCTATATCCATATAGCCGACATAGTCGGTATAATCGACGCGAAGCACGGTTTTGCCGTCGGTATAGAAGGAGAATATCAAAGTAGAGTTAATTAAATCCAGTCCGTCGATATCGTTCACACGGGCGGCAACGGCTTCGGCGGCGGACTTTCCGGATTCTGCGACGTATGCGTCGAACGCCTCTTGGTTGGTCACTACGTATTTTCCGTTGTAGCTGAGAGCGTACTCTTTTCCGGAGACACTCGGAGCGTTTAAGTTGATTTCGGTTTCATCGTCCAGAGAGAAGATGACCGGTTCGTCACCGAATTCATCCGCCGTGGCTTTAAGCGTAAGCTCTTCTTCATCGTAGACGCGGGAAGAGAAAATCTCGAATTCTCCGATTGTCACGACGACGTATTTGCCGGCTTCGTAATAATCGCCGAACGCTTGCTGTCCCTCCATTTCACCTAAAACCTTACTTTCGGTCAGGAACTGAATTTTAATCATTCCTTCCATTGCGGTGAAGGCTTTGCCGATTACGGATTCGTATACTGTTGCGTCGGCACTGTAGGTCAGACGCACCTGAGTTTCGGTTCCGGCGTAGGTCGCCACTATGAGCTCGGAATTCATGACGTCGATAATCATTAAGGTGCGCTCTTCGTCTTCAACCTTGGAATTGAAGAAGCCTTTGTTGCCGTACTGGTGCCAGGTGTAAACGTGGACTGTGTCGGCAACCGCCATAAACGCGCAATCGTTGGAGGCAAACTCCAGCTCGCCGGCTTGCTCGCCTACGGTAAATACTTTTCCGAGGAGCCCGTAGCTGCCGGTATTGTCGATTTTCTCAAGGGTAATATTCTGAGAAATTCCGTTTATAAAATAATTCTCTCCGGATGCGGGGTTGCTTCCCGTCAGGTCACGGTAAGTATAAACGTTGTTCGCGCTGATTTTCAAACCGTCTCCGTCGACGACTGCGGCGTAAGTCAATTCGCCCATACCGAACAGCGAAGCGGTGAACCAGTATTCGTTGTTGTCGTTGACCATGAAGGTAACAACCAAAGACGAGCCGGAGCAGCCGCCTGCAATTCCGTTTTTATATGCGGAAACTCTTCCGTCGCTGTAGAAGCGCAGAACGAAATAGTCTTCCGCAATTTTTTCGGAAACCTTAACGTAACTGTCCGCCTGACTTTTGAATTTCAGCTCTCCGAAATATTCGGTCTCTACAGATACCTCTTCGCCTTCCGCAGTAAGCGCTTCGCGCATTTCCGAGGAAACTTCGTCGTCTATCGTCAGAGCGATTGCGGTCGCGCGGTATTCCACCCAGCCGGCGTCGTTAAACGTCATACGGGGGTTTGACGGCTCCGGCTCTCCGCCCTGCGGGGTCCACTTCGCGTAAACGTCGGTGTTCTTTTCAATCGCGACGTTAAAATCGAAAGCCTCCGTCAGGTTCTCGTCGGCGTACCACCCTGCGAAAACGTAATTGTCGCGCGTCGGGTCGGGAGACGGCTTCTGAACGGTTGCGCCCTGCGCTACTTCAACGGTGGTCGTTTCCGTTCCGTAAAGGTGGAAAGTCACCGTATAGGTCGTAGGTACGCAAGCAACCATAGCCGAAACCACTGCGACAATTACGAGAATTGCCAACAACAGCTTAGTTGTTCTGTGCATAAATTACCTCCTGAATTTGGGAATTTTATTAAGCAGTTATAATCCAGTCAATATAGTTTACTATTAAATAATACGCTGTGGCAAGCGATTTTCGTTTTATTCCGCTTTTTTTCTTTAAATTTCCAATTATTACGGCAGAAGATATGGCATAAGGTTTAACCATGAAAAAGTTTTTATTGACCGTAGCAATCTGTGTTTTAACCGTTCTCACCCTCTCTTTATCCGCCTGTACGCCGGCAGAAACGGACGTGCTTTTAGCCTCCGTATCCTACGCCGAAAAACAGCTTTATCACGGGGAATTTGAAGGATTTTCGGTGGAATTAACCGTCGGTAACTCCGAAGAACCGCGTTCAAACGACGGCAAAGTAAACGAGCAGCAGCCGTTCGTTAAAATTGCCGTCGTCCCGCTTAACGCCGGAGTTACAATCGACACCCTGACCTACTCCTTCTGCGGCATGGAAGGCGCGCTTGAGCAATCTCCCGCCCGTTACGAATACGCCGCGACAATTAACACCTCTTCCGTTTCCACGGAAATAAAGCTCACCTTAAACGGCGAGGAAAACGTTGTGGCTTTAACCGAAGTTACGGCTGGATATATCGACTGGAAAGAGGCTGTGAAGCTCGCCGGCAACGAGTTTGCGGGAATTATAGAAAAAGAAACCGCCGAAGGCGTTTTCATGCGCGAAACTCAGGTGAGAATAATGCGCAATACCCTAGGCGGCAAACCCTTCTATTATTACGTTGCAATGGTTGCGGAAGGCGACGACTTCCCGTCTGCGGCTGCACTCATAGACCCGACTACGCAGAAGGTTGTGGCGAAAAGGACTTAATTGCGCTGCTGCTCAGAGCAATGACTAGCACGGGCAAGGCTACGCGGGACTGGATTGCTTTGTCGCTACGCTCCGCGCAATGACGGTAAGGATAAACAAGCCACCAAACAAAAGACAAAAGCCGCGAGTTTCAGCAACGAAGTTGCGAACTCGCGGCGTTACATAGGTCTTTTTTGGTACTTTTTTCTTCCTAGAAAAAAGTACAACAAACTCACCTCTCGTCCAATGCGTTCAACATATCCACGCGGCGTTCGTGACGACCGCCGAGGAAGGACGCGGTAAGCCAGGCTTTGACGATTACCTTTGCGGTTGCGGGCGTGGTTATTCTTCCTCCCAAGGCAATCATATTGGCGTTGTTGT
>CAYXBO010000080.1:0-6052 GCA_964463195.1 uncultured Christensenellaceae bacterium
AGTCGACGTAGTTTTGGAGTGCACCGGTTTCTATACCTCCAAAGCAAAAGCCAAGGCTCATATCGACGCAGGTGCAAGAAAAGTCGTCATTTCCGCCCCCGCAGGCAACGACCTTCCCACCATCGTCTTCAACGTCAACCACAAAACCCTTAAAGCGGAAGACAATATCATTTCCGCCGCAAGCTGCACCACCAACTGCCTCGCTCCTATGGCTAAAGCCCTTAACGACTTCGCTCCCATCAAGGCGGGTATCATGACCACCGTTCATGCTTACACCGGCGACCAGATGATTCTTGACGGTCCTCACAGAAAGGGCGATTTGAGAAGAGCAAGAGCTGCCGCTTGCAACATCGTTCCTAACTCCACCGGCGCCGCAAAAGCTATCGGTCTCGTTATTCCGGAGCTCAACGGAAAACTCATTGGTTCCGCGCAGCGTGTTCCCACCCCCACCGGCTCCACCACCATTCTGGTCGCAGTCGTCGAAGGCGAGGTTACCAAAGCCGGCATCAACGAGGCTATGAAGAAAGCCGCTACCGAGTCCTTTGCCTATAACGAGGACGAAATCGTCTCCAGCGATATCGTAGGCTCCAAGTTCGGTTCCATCTTCGACGCCACCCAGACCATGGTTATTCCTATGGGCGACGGCAACTCTCAGGTTCAGGTAGTCAGCTGGTACGATAACGAGAACAGCTACACCTCCCAGATGGTCAGAACCATTAAATACTTCTCCGAGTTGAAGTAATCTTATAAGTAATACCTTATAATAATACAAAAGCCTCGTTCTGTGAGAATGAGGCTTTTTAATTTCGGAAGCTCTGTTATAAATCGTCAACGTCCTGAGTGGGCTGTTCGTGGGGAGTTTCGGGGTTTCCCGTATAACTGCCCAGAGGGTCAGTCATGTTGCTTCTGAACGGGTTAGGGCGCTGTATTATTATTTTTTTATTCTTAATTCTTTTCATATTTCCTCCTTTTGAGTAGTATGGAAAAGTTTCGGAATAGAGTGCTTGCCAAATTTTTGCAAACGCAATTTATTCGCTTGACTTACGTAATTGCGGGTTATATAGTTATTGAAAAATCCTTTTCCCAAGGGAATCGGTCAAGGAGCAAAAGAGATGAAAAAAGAAGGCAAAAAGGCGATTGTCAAGAGGCTTTTGAGCGTCGGCGGACATTTAAAGGCGGTTATTCAAATGGTTGAAGACGACAAAACCTGTGACGAGCTTCTGTTGCAGCTGTCGGCTGTCGAGTCGGCGGTTCACAGCGTCGGAAAAACCATACTGAAAAACCACCTCGAGGACTGTGTAAAAGCCGGTATAGAACAGGGCGACGTCACTATCCTCGATAAATTCAGCAAGGTTCTCGATAAATACATTTAGTTTAGGAATAACGACTGCACACCGGAGGTTATAGCGTAAAATGGAAGAAGAGAAAAAGGATTGTCCTTATTGTGCCGCAAATGGCGCCGCAGGAAAGGACCGTTCTTGCTGTTCGCACGAGTCCGAAGCGTCAACGGACGGTTGCGGAAGGAAAAGTAAGCCTTCCGCAGCCGTTTCAAGCTGCTGCGGAAAAGAACACGTTGCGGACAGTAAAAAATCTTTTGTAAAAGATTTTACCGTTTTACTCGTTTCGCTGGCGTTTCTGATTGCAGGTTATTTCGACTGGCATGACATAGGTTTTATGCCGTTCTATTACGTTAATCCGTCCTGGGTTGCCGTGATTTTACTTGGTGTTCCGATTTTTATAGCGGCGGCGAAATCAATAAAACGCAAAAAAATAACCACGCCGATTTTGATTTCCATGACGATACTCGTCTCCGTTGCGTTGGAAATAACCTCATTTTTCTATGACGTTTCCGCAAGCGGGCACACCCACGGACACAGTAATGTTTTTGCGGCGGGTGAAATTGCCTTTCTCATGGGGCTCGGCGGGTTTATAGAGGATTTGGCTATAAGGAAAACCCGTGCTGGCGCAGAAAAAGCCTATGCCGCTATTTCCAAAACGGCCGATAAGCTGGTGAGTTATATCGTGCCGTCCGTTCTTGCGGTTGCCGTAGCCGTGGGACTCGTTTCGGGTTTTGCATTCAATCTCGGTGCGGTTGACGCCGTAATCAGAGCGGGAACGGTTCTCGTGGCGTTCTGCCCGTGTTCTCTTGCATTGGCTGCGCCTATCGCAATAGCCGCTGCGCTCGGCAACGCGGCAATGAACGGCGTTATTATCAGAAACGGAGACAGCCTCGAGAAAATGAGCCGCATAACGTTGTCTGAAAAGGATAAGGAGAGGGCGTTTGCAGAGATTAGGGAAAAAGGAGAAACAGTTATCGCAGGCGGAGGCGGAAGCGTTGCCGTAACCGTTGCGGCGTCCTGTAACGGAGCAGTACGGGACTCGGCGGATATGACAATTCCGAGCGACGACGTTACCAAAGCGGACGACACCCTGAAGCTAGCAAAACGCACTATATTTATTATAAAGCTCAACATTATTTTATCTATGACGGTAAACGTAGCCGCAGTGGTCGCCTCGTTTATGGGTTGGCTGACGCCCGTTACGGGAGCGCTCGTGCATAATTGCACTACGGTATTCGTCGTGCTGTCGTCGGCTCTTCTGCTGTACCGTAAAAAGAAAAAGCCAGTATGAAACGAAACCGCCGAATAAAGATATTGCGACCGCTTTTATGGCGGTCTTTTTTATTGCCTGAGCTCATAAAATATACCGATTAAAAGCGGCGGAGGGGAAATGAAGAGCGCGGAAGACATGGCGGTTGGGGAAAGCTGTACGGTGAGCGGCGTAAGCCTTACCGGCGACGCGCTGAAACGCATTTCAGATATGGGGCTGACGGTCGGCGCGGATATCGGACTTGCGGGCGTTGCACCGCTCGGAGACCCTCTTTTGTTCAAGGTACGGGGGTTTTATATGGCAGTCAGAAAGACCGACGCCGCAAAAATTTTCGTGAACCCTAAAATTCCGGCGGAAAAAATATGAAAGTTGCGTTAGTAGGCAATCCGAATTGCGGAAAAACCACGCTTTTCAACGCGCTGACGGGAATGCGGCAGAAGGTGGGAAACTGGACGGGTGTTACCGTCGAAAAGAAGAGCGGCTTAATGCTCAGAGACAAAACCGTTGAACTCGTGGACCTTCCGGGGACCTATTCGCTGAAGTCGTTTTCTCCCGAAGAGGCGGTTACGGAGCGCTTCCTCGGGAAGGAACGCCCCGACTGCATTATAAACGTCGTGGACGCAACCAATCTCGAGAGAAGCCTTTATCTTACGACGCAGCTTACGGCAATCGGTATTCCGGTCGTCGTTGCCTTGAATTTTTCTGACAGGCTGAAAAGCGAGGGGCTCACCATAGATAACGAATTGCTGTCGGAGCGGCTCGGGGTGCAGGTCGCCGCGGTTTCGGCGCGCAAGAAGCAGGGCTTCGGTGTTCTTCTTAGCGCCGTAAAAGACGGAAGACTTCCGGAAAAACTGCTCGTTAAACCCGCCGACACGGAGAGTCAGGAAAAGGTATATTCTGTGATTTCCGCGCTTTTACAGGGCGTCATCAAGGAAAAACCGAGTAAATTTTCCGAATTAACCGTAAAAATAGATAAAATCGTTACGAACAGATTTTTGGCGTTTCCCATTTTCGCACTGTTTATATGGCTCATGTATTTCCTGTCGATACAGACCGTAGGAAGACTTTTATCGTCGCACGTAGAACACCTGATTGTTGACGTTATCGGCGGAGCGGCGAGGGATTTTCTCGTGGGGCGTAACGCGTCGGCGTGGGCGGTTTCCTTGGTCGTCGACGGCGCAATATCGGGAGTCGGGGCAGTTCTTTCCTTTCTGCCTCAGGTGGTAACGCTTTATGCGTTTATCGCCGTATTGGAGGCTTGCGGGTATATGGCGAGAGTGGCGTATATTATGGATTCGGTGCTGAAGTCGGCAGGACTTACGGGAAAGTCATTCGTTCCGATGATAGTCGGGTGCAGCTGCACGGTGCCGGCGGTGACGTCCGCCCGCACGATTGAAAACCCCGTAGAACGGCGGCTGACGATAACCTTAACCCCGTTTATTCCGTGCTCTGCAAAGCTTCCGCTTTTCGCTCTTTTAGCGGGCTCATTTTTCCCCGATAATCCGTTTATCGCGCCGTCGATGTACTTAATCGGAGTGACCGCCGTGCTCGTCGTGGGCTCCCTATACAACAAAGTTTTCCGGAGAGGGGAAACGGCTACGTTTATTCTGGAAATGCCGCCCTACAGACTGCCCAAGGTCCGCTCTGTTCTCATAGAGTTGTGGGACAAGGTGAAGGGCTTTCTCGTAAAGGCAAGCACCGTGATACTTGCGGCGTCCATCGTAATGTGGGTGCTGAATTATTTCGACTTTTCCTTAAACCGCGCAGAGGTCGGAAGCAGTATGCTCGCCGAAATAGGAAAATTATTAGCTCCGCTTTTTAAGCCTTTAGGCTTCGGGAACTGGCAGGCGGTAGCGGCGGCGGTTTCGGGAATTGCCGCAAAGGAAAATATCGTGGCGACTCTCAGCGTACTTTCCGGCGACGCGGGACTTTATTCGGTATTCACGCCGCAGTCCGCGCTGTCCTTTATGACGTTTATTCTTCTTTCCTCTCCTTGCGTTGCGGCGCTTCACGCAATGCGTGTTGAGCTTGGGGGCGTGAGGCCCTTTCTTAAAGCCGTGGCTATACAGTTTTCGACTGCATACGTCGCTTCGTTTATAGTCTACAGCTTGTCCCGCGCGTATGAGGCTAACTCTGAAATATTCCTGATAACAGTAGCTATAGCTACAGTAATAATAGTTTTTTTGTATTTTATATATTATACAGTAAGAAAAATCGCGGCGAGAAAAAAGGTGAAAAGCTCCTGAGAAAATTTTTATTTTCCGAGGTTTAGCGCCGCGCTTTCGGGAAATACTACCGACTATGCTGGTAGTCATTACGCGTACGTTTATCATATTGTTTTTCCTTGTTCTCGTCTTAAGACTTATGGGCAAGCGCGAAATCGCCGAGTTGCAACCGTTTGAGTTCGTTATAACGCTTGTGATAGCCGAGCTTGCCTGTACGCCTATGCAGGATATTTCCATTCCTCTGTCTTACGGACTTATACCGATATTCGTCGTCTTTATCTGTCATTTTGCCGTGACGAAGCTTGCGACGAAGTTCATCAAGTTCAGAAAGGTGTTAAACGGAAAGCCGGTTATAGTCATAAACGAGGACGGAATTGATATCGTAAACCTCAAAAAAATCAACATGAACGTCAACGACCTTATGCAGAGCCTCCGCCTTCTCGAATGCTTTTCCATTCCCGAGGTGAAGTTCGGCATAATCGAAACCAACGGAAATTTATCCGTTCTCAAAAACGAGCAGGCGGAAAAGCCGCAGTCTATACCTCTGTCTCTTGTGGTCGAGGGCAAGTATATGGATGAAAACCTCAAGCTTTCCAATACTAACCGCGACCAAATCAACGGAATATTGGAGCAGAATAATCTTAAGCTTAAGGACGTGGTAATGCTGACTACGGAGAGTAACAATATCTTTATTCAGCCCAAAAGCGGAAAGTATTTGCAGTTGACGGTGTAAGGGGTAGAGTTATGAATTGGAGACTATTTTTCGCAATACTTTTAGCCGTGGTGGTAGTAGGGCTCGCAGTAGGCGAACACGTTTATCTCGAAAAGGTTTTTTCCGATATGGAGGATAAAATGGACGCGATAGACGCGTCGGAAGAATTAAGCTACGACGAGATAAAGGCGCTCGAGGATTGGTGGCTTTCCAAACACCGCTTTCTGGAAATCGTCCTTCCGCACGTTCAGATAAACGACGTAACCTTTACCTTCGGAGAACTTTTAGGCGCAATTATTGCCGACGACCAGCCCAGCGCAATAGCCCAGTTCTACCGCCTCAAAACCACTATATCGGCAGTGTCCGAAATGTACGGCTTCAGAATGGGAAACGTGTTCTGATTTGCAAGTGTACTTTTTTGTGGCACAACAAAAAAGTACCAAAAAAATGTGTCGCCCCTGATTGCGAGGCAGGGGCGAACCCCCACTCGCTTCTTGAGGCGTAG
>CAYXBO010000081.1:0-6050 GCA_964463195.1 uncultured Christensenellaceae bacterium
CTCAAGAAGCGTTGCCGGGGGACGCCCCCTGCATCGCAAAAGAGGGGGCGGAGCGCTTTTTGGTACTTTTTGTCGCGAAACAAAAAGTACATGGTTATAATAAAAAAAGCACCGATTTTTCGGTGCTTTTATTAACCGTTTAGATTGAAACCTTTAAACAATATAAAAGAGACTGACATCCACGGGGTGCGACATACAGACGCATCTGCAATCACATTCCCTCTCCCAGTCTCTAATATTAGTATACACTATTTTACTAAAGCCGTCAATACCTTTAACCGTCAATCGTAGATATTCCCATAGTCGTTTCTTCCAGAACGTCAAGGAGCACCTTGACGGTGTCGAGGGAAGAAAGAATAGTTACGTTGTTATCTATTGCGCAGCGGCGGATTTTGGCGCCGTCCTCGTAGTGCACTCCGGAAAAGATTGCGCGGGTATTTATAACGTAGCTCACGTAGCCGGCGCGGATGGACTGGAAGATTTCGTCGCTTCCTTCGCTTATTTTTCTGCGGACGCGGGTGCGGATGCCGTGTTTTTTGAGGAAATTCGCCGTACCTATCGTCGCTTCGATATTAAATCCCATCTGATAAAAACGTTTGATAAGCGGCAACGCCTCTTCTTTGTCTTCGTCGGCTAAGGTAACCAAAACGGTGCCGTAATTCTGCATATGTATGCCTGAGGCTATAAAAGCCTTATACATTGCGCGGTGCAGCTTCTTATCGTAGCCTATTGCTTCGCCTGTCGATTTCATTTCGGGCGAAAGATAGGAATCCATTCCTTTTAGTTTGGAGAAGGAAAACGCCGGCGCTTTAACGTACCAACGCTCCTTTTCTTTGGCGTAGGTTTCGGTGATGCCCTGTTCTTTAAGGCTTATTCCGAGGATTGCCAGAGTGGCTATATCCGCCAGACCGTAGCCGGTTGCCTTCGACAAAAACGGAACCGTTCGGGACGACCTCGGATTGACCTCGATTATATAGACGTCTTCCTTTTCGTCCACTATAAACTGGATATTGAAGAGCCCGATAATGCCTATTCCCAAACCGAGCTTTCTGGTGTAGTCGAGAATTGTCGCCTTGACTTTTTCGGAAATGCTGAAGGTCGGATAAACGCTTATGGAGTCGCCCGAATGGATACCCGTCCTTTCGACGAGCTCCATAATTCCGGGTACGAAAACGTCTTTTCCGTCGCACACGGCGTCCACTTCGACTTCCTTTCCTCTTATATATTTATCCACCAAAACCGGCTTATCCTCGTCGATTTCGACGGCCGTTTTGAGGTAATGTCTTAATGCCTCTTCCTTTGCGACAATCTGCATAGCCCGACCGCCCAGAACGAACGACGGGCGCACCAGCACTGGATATCCTATCTCGCTTGCCGCGCGGATACCGTCTTCAAGATTGGTTACCGCCATACCCTTCGGCTGCGGAACGTTAAGGCTTTTCAGGAGCTTTTCAAAGGCGTCTCTGTTTTCCGCTCTCTCTATCGCGTCGCAATCCGTCCCGATAATTTTCACCCCGCGGTCTCTTAGCGGCTCGGCGAGGTTTACTGCGGTCTGCCCGCCCAGGGAAGCTATAACTCCGACGGGATTTTCCAGAACGATTATGTTCATAACGTCCTCTACGCAAAGAGGCTCGAAATAGAGCTTGTCCGAAGTGGTGTAATCCGTGGAAACGGTTTCGGGGTTATTGTTGATAATAATTGCCTCGTAGCCGGCAGCTTTTATGGTTTTGACCGCGTGAACGGTGGAATAATCGAACTCCACGCCCTGCCCGATACGGATAGGTCCGCTGCCTAAAACGACGATTTTCTTCTTTTCCGAAACGACCGACTCGTTTTCCTCCTCGTACGTTGAATAAAAATAAGGAACGTAGCTCTTAAACTCCGACGAGCAGGTGTCAATCATCTTATAGACCGGAAAAATGTTTTCCTTTTTTCTCATTTCAAACACTTCTTTGTCGGTCGTGTTCCAGAGCTTTGCTATCGCCTTATCCGAAAAACCGACTTTTTTCGCGGAATACAGCGTTTCTTTTCCGAAGGGGTCTGCGGCGACGGACTTTTCCTCTTCTATGATATTGCGGATTTTTCTCAGGAAAAACCTGTCTATAGCCGTTATATCCGCAATTTCGTCAACGGTCGTCCCGCGCCTCAAAAGCTCGGCGATTGCGTAAATTCTGTCGTCCGTTCCCTTTCTGACGTACGCCAGCAGGTTTTCCGTGCTTTCCCCGTCGAATTTCGCCATATAGAGGTGATAAACGCCCACCTCCAAAGAACGGACGCCCTTTAATAAGCTCTCTTCAAAGGTTCTCCCGACGCTCATGGTCTCGCCGGTTGCCTTCATCTGCGTGCCCAGGGTGTTGTTTGCGTTTGCGAATTTGTCAAACGGGAACCTCGGCATCTTAGTCACGACGTAATCGAGAGCGGGCTCGAAGGCAGCGGAGGTGTTGGCAAGAGGAATTTCCTCAAGTCGCATTCCGACCGCGATTTTTGCGGAAACTCTCGCAATGGGATATCCGCTCGCTTTGCTCGCTAACGCGGAGGAGCGGGAAACTCTCGGGTTCACTTCGATAAGATAATATTGGAAGGAGGACGGGTCCAGCGCAAACTGCACGTTGCAGCCGCCCTCGATTTTAAGCTCCCGTATAATTCTCAGCGCGCTGTCGCGGAGCATGTGATATTCCTTATTGGTCAGGGTCTGCGAAGGACATACGACTATGGAATCTCCCGTATGAATTCCTACGGGGTCGAGGTTTTCCATATTACAAATGGTTATGGCGGTGTCGTTGCCGTCGCGCATGACCTCGTATTCTATTTCCTTAAAGCCTTTTATGCTCTTCTCGACGAGAACCTGATGTACGGGAGATAACGCCAACGCGTTTTTCAGAATTTCCGCGCACTCCTTTTCGTCGTCGGCAAAACCGCCACCCGTGCCGCCCAAGGTAAACGCAGGGCGGAGAACCACGGGATATCCGATTTCCTCCGCAATCTTCAAGCCTTCCTCTACGGTGTTTGCGATTTCCGAGGGAAGAACGGGCTCACCGAGCTGTTCGCACAGCTCTTTGAAAAGCTCCCTGTCCTCGGCGCGCTCGATACAGTCGCTTTTGGTTCCCAAAAGCTCGCAGCGGCATTCCGCGAGAACGCCTTTTTTCTCCAGCTGCATGGCGAGATTGAGTCCCGTCTGCCCGCCTATTCCCGGAAGAATTGCGTCCGGACGCTCGTATCTGACGATTTTCGCTATGTACTCGAGAGTCAGCGGTTCCATATAAACCTTATCGGCAATGGAAGTATCCGTCATAATCGTCGCGGGGTTGGAATTGCAAAGTATTACCTCGTAGCCCTCTTCTTTAAGCGCAAGACACGCCTGAGTTCCGGCATAGTCGAACTCCGCCGCCTGACCGATGACGATAGGACCGGAGCCTATGACGAGAATTTTTCTGATATCCGTTCTTTTAGGCATTTTTGTTCTCCTTGATTACGGCGATGAACTTATCGAAAAGATAACCGCTGTCCTGAGGACCCGGCGCGCTCTCGGGGTGATACTGCACGCTGAAAACCTTGTCCTCTTTGCATTCCACGCCCTCGACGGTGCCGTCCAGAAGATTTACGTGAGTAACCTTGAGCTTCGTCCCTTTTAGGCTCTCTTCGTCTACCGCATAGGAATGGTTCTGAGAAGTGATTTCTATCTTATCCGTTCCGATATTTTTTACGGGATGATTGCCGCCGCGGTGTCCGAACTTCAGTTTATACGTCCGTCCGCCGTAGGCAAGCGATATTATCTGATGCCCGAGGCATATCCCGAATATGGGAAGCTTACCCTTCAGCTCTTTGATTGCGGAAATAACCGGCACCGCGTCCGTGGGGTCCCCCGGTCCGTTGGAAATAAACACGCCGTCGGGGTTTTGCTTCATGATATCCTCCGCCGTCGTGTCGAAGGGAACGACCGTCACGGATACGCCGCGCTTATTCAGGGAGCGCACGATATTCTGTTTCATTCCGCAATCTATCGCTACGATTTTTATACCGCCGTCTGACGGATATTCGGTTATGCTCTTTCTGCTGACCTTGGAAACGGCGTCTCTCGGAACAGGCGTTCCGTTTATTATTTTAACGCCCTCCGCGGAGCTTATGTCCGTTCCGCAAATAAGGCAGCGCCTGCTGCCGAAGTCGCGTATAAGCCTAACGAGCTTTCTCGTGTCAACGCCGCAAATCCCCGCAATTCCGTACCTCTTCATTACTTCGGACAGCGTTTCCGCGCTTCTCCAGTTGGAAGGTTCGTCGTTGTACTCGCGGGTAACGAGTCCGCCTATCGTCGGGGTTTCGGTTTCGTAATCGTCTGAGTTTACGCCGTAATTGCCTATTAAAGGATAGGACATGACCACCGTCTGGTAGGTATAAGACGGGTCGGAAATTATCTCCTGATACCCTACCATCGAGGTGTTGAAAACGAGCTCGGTAACTTTATTGCCCGAGTCTCCGAAGGCGTATCCGAAAAATTCCGTTCCGTCCTCAAGTATTAGCTTTCTGTCATAAGGTTTTATCATCGCGTCCTCGCTTTCCGGTTTTATTCAAAGCAGTTTTTCCCGAGCTTTTCGGGGATTTTTGTAGGATAGTTGCCGTCGAAGCACGCCGAACAGAAATCCTTCCCTCCGACAAGCTCCGGCAAAGTCTCAATCGGCAGATATCCGAGGCTGTCCACGCCTATTATTCCGGCAATTTCCTCAACCGTATGGTGACAGGCGATAAGGTGTTCCTCGGAATCTATATCCGTGCCGTAATAACACGGGTGTAAAAACGGCGGCGCTGAAACTCTCATGTGTATTTCCGTCGCTCCCGCGTCGCGGAGCATTTTGACGAGTCTGCCGCTGGTCGTGCCTCTAACGATGGAATCGTCGATAAGAACCACTCTTTTTCCGTCTATCGCGCCTTTTACCGGCGACAGCTTAATTCTTACCTTATCCAAACGGTCGCTTTGTCCGGGTGAAATGAAGGTTCTGCCGATATATTTGTTTTTAATAAGTCCTATTCCGAAGGGGATTCCCGACTCTCTCGAATACCCTAAAGCCGCGTCGAGCCCCGAATCCGGAACGCCTATTACTACGTCCGCCTCAACGGGAAATTCCTTTGCGAGTATAGCTCCCGCGCGAATTCTCGACTGCTGAACGGACACCCCGTCGATTACCGAATCGGGACGGGCAAAATAAATGTGCTCGAAAATACAGGTTTTTCTGGCGATTTTGCCGGTGTTTTCCGTATACTGCCTTATTCCTGACTTGTCGAAAACCAGCATTTCGCCTGGGATTAAGTCTCTTATAAATTCCGCGCCGACTGCGGCGAGCGCACAGCTTTCCGATGCGACTACGTAGCTTCCGTCCTCCCGCTTTCCGAAACAGAGGGGGCGGAACCCGTGCGGGTCTCTCACGGCAATCAGCTTTTCTGCGGACATTATAACCAGCGAATAGGCTCCGTCCAGCTTATTCATCGCCTTTAAAACCGCCTCTTCAACCGTCGGGACGGTCAGTCTTTCCTTGGTTACGATATAGGCTATCGTTTCGGTGTCCGACGTGGTATGAAAAATCGCGCCCGAAAGCTCGAGCTCGTTCCTTAAAGCGTAGGCGTTGCTGAGATTGCCGTTGTGCGCGATTGCCAGTTTTTCTTTTTGGTTCCGGACCTCTATGGGCTGACAGTTGTTTCTCGTCGAACCTCCCGTCGTGCCGTACCTGACGTGCCCGACCGCCATTGTTCCGTCGGGGAACGCCGCAAGTCTTTCCTTGGTGAACACCTCGCCGACCAGCCCCACGTCCTTATTGAGAACGAATTCTCCCTCAGAAGCGACCGCAATACCCGCGGCTTCCTGTCCTCTGTGCTGAAGCGCGTACAAGCCGTAATAGGTAATTGCCGCGAGGTTAATCTTTTTCGGAGAGATAATTCCGAACACTCCGCATTCTTCACGTAAGCCGCTCATATTATTTCACCGTCCCGCAAGCTTTCAGCGCGGCTTCTATAAAGCCCTTGAACAAGGGGTGCGCCGCGTTGGGTCTGCTCTTGAATTCCGG
>CAYXBO010000082.1:0-6047 GCA_964463195.1 uncultured Christensenellaceae bacterium
GTATCCACAAACTCTTTTCCGTCTTTAATATCCCCCTGAACTTCCATAACCTCACGCATCCAGCGCAAGCGTTTTTCAAAGTTTTCGTCGGAGCCGACTATCGCCGTTTTGCCCTGCCATTGATTTTCTTTGTACTTCCAATGCGCGGCGACACCGTATTCCGCTACCTTGTTCATGTCGAAGGTTCTAATCTGAATTTCAAATATCTGTCCGAAATTAGTAACGACGGTAGTATGTAAGCTTTGATACATATTGGGTTTCGGGACCGCAATATAATCTTTAAACCTTCCCGGAATAGGTTTCCACAAAGTATGAATTGCACCCAGTATCGTATAGCAGTCCTTAACGGTATCGACGATTACACGCACGGCAATGAGGTCGTATATCTGTTCAAAGCTCTTACCGCCGGTAGTCATCTTTTTATATATGGAATAAAAATGTTTAGGTCTACCCTTTACTTCGCCGTGAATGTTATACGCCACGAGCTGTTTTTTTATCTCTGCGATAATTCTGTCTATTATTTTCACGCGTTCGCTTCGGGCCGTAACAATTTTGCCGGACAAATCGGCGTATGCCTCCGGATAAAGATATTGCATGGATATATCTTCAAGCTGAATTTTAAAAGTCGATATACCCAAACGCCCTGCAAGCGGTGCGTAAATATCGAGAGTTTCGCGCGCTATACGCTGCTGCTTCTCGGGTCTTTGGTACTGCAAGGTCTGCATATTGTGAAGCCTGTCCGAAAGCTTTATAAGCAGAACGCGCATATCGGTGAACATGGCAAGAATGAGTTTTCTTATATTCTCCGACTGTTCTTCTTCCTGACTGTTGAATTTAATCTTTGAAAGCTTGGTCACACCGTTTACAAGGTCGGTGATATGGTTCCCGAATTTGCGTCTCAACTCGTCCTCGGTAACCTCCGTATCCTCTATAACGTCGTGAAGAAGCGCGGATATAACGGTCGGGCTGTCCATTCCGAGCTCGAGAAGCGTTGTAGCAACGGCTATCGGGTGCACAATGTATTCCTCTCCCGACAGACGTTTTTGTCCGGCGTGAGCATCTGTAGCAAACTTTAATGCATATTCCACCAATTGCGCTTCTTCGGGAGAATATGCGGTTTTAGCCTTCTCGAGCAGCTTATTACCCAACATTGCACACTTCCTTCATAATGAGAGAGTCGGCTAATCCCTTAGTTTCGTCCACGACCACTATTCTGCCCTCTCTGTCGAAACCCATTGTGCCGGTTTCAATCATCGATAGAAACGTAATCAGAAACAAATCGTATGGCATTGCTTCGCTCTCATTATTATATAAATTATATATAGTATTACTGAAAATTTCCTTAAAAGAAGTGAATTTTTTGCCGTTTACACTGCGACAAATTCTGCGTTTTGCCGCTTCGCATTTATTCATGTCCAGCCCTTGCGGTAAAAAGAACTTATACGGTTTTTCGGCATACTTAACCGTAGCTGCCGTAGTGGTGTTTATGTACTTTGCAAGCGGCTCGGGTACTGCGTCCAAAAACGTAACGCTCGACCAATATGAGTAAACCGTGGAATTTGCAGGTGCAAGTATAATGGAATTCCCTATGGAAAGGTCGTTCTTTACGAAAACGTATCCGGAATAGTCCCCGTTCTCGGTCAAAAACTTCCGATAGTTTTCCGGCGAATATGTAACAACCAAATTCCCGCAATTTGCATTAACACTTCTCTTTGCAGGTGGTTCTCCAGCGCTCTTTTTAAGATACGCCGATAAAAACTGAGTTGTCAGCCATTCGTCGCTGAGATTGTAATCGGCTTCGGCACATGCGTCGAAATAGCATTTCGCCTTCTCTGCGTTTCTGAAAATCTCATATTCTATTCTTGCTGCATAGCTCCTTCCGAACGAGTTGAAAAAGTCAAGATTTTTGCCCTGCGAAAATGCGATAAGCTCCCCTTCCTTGCCCAGCCTTGCTTTAACGTGATTATAGTCTTTAATCCGCTCGAATTTAATTTCTCCTCTTATTTCCGCCGACGGATTTTTGTTGCCCATTCCGAACGGTGCGAGCTTCTTCAATGACTTCGCAAGATAAACGCTTACTTCTTCGGCGTTTAATTCCAATTCACATTTACGCACGTGTTTATGCGGCGGATTAGTCAATATAAACTCGGTAAACCGAGAGGAAACCTTCTCTAAATTTTCCGGCTCGAGCTGCAACCCTGCCGCCATGCTGTGTCCGCCGAATCCGGCAAGTAAACCGGCACAACCGCTAAGCATTTCAAACATGTTTACGCCTTCGACGCTTCTTCCGGAGCCGCTGAAAAGACCGTTCTTTTCAGTCAATAAAACTACGGGGACACCGAACGCCTCCACAAGTTTTGATGCGGCAATCCCCAATACTCCGGAATCCCAATTTAAATCGCAAAGCAAAATATGACCTTTAGCGGCTATATCGTAATTCCTGAGCTTTAGCAATGCGTCCTGATAAATCTCTTCGCAAAGCTTTTGCCGTTCTCTGTTTCTCTCGTCCAACTCACCTGCAATAACCGTCGCTTCAAATACGTCGTCAGTCGTTAAAAGCTTCAATGAGCTCTCTGCGCTGTCGAGCCGTCCGGAAGAATTGAGTCTTGGGATAAGCTTAAAAGCCAAATCATACGTATCCAAAGCGTCATGCGGTTTCATTCCGCAAACGTCTATCAACGCCTTTATACCCACGCTTGTTTTACGCGCGTTCAGCTTCTCTAATCCTAAAGAAACAATAATACGGTTATCTCCTCTCAAAGGGACTAAATCGGCAACTGTCGATAAAGCGCATATATCCACGTATTGTATGGCGTTTCTTAAACCCGTGAGAGCTATTGCAACCATAAAAGCGACACCCGCTCCGCAGAGCTCGGAATTGTCTGCAAGATGCGGATTGATTATAATAGTATCGGGCAAGACTTCGGGCAATGAATGATGGTCGGTTATAATAAAATCCACGCCGAACTCCTCGCGTGCACGCGCAATTTCCTTATAGGAAGATATTCCGCAATCGACCGAAACTATAAGCGACGGTCCGAATTCTCTTAGCGCCCTGCTCAGCGATTCCCACTTAATACCGTACCCGTCGGTTTTTCTGAGCGGTATAAAAGTATCCACGTCCGCGCTCAGGCTTTTAAGGCATTTATAGAGTATTGCCGTCGCACCGATACCGTCACAATCGTAATCTCCGAAAACCAGTATCTTTTCTTTGCAGTCAATAGCTCTTCTCAATCTTTCCACACATTTATCCATCTGCGGAAGGATATAAGGTGAGGAAAGCTTTTCGGGAGAACAATCGAAAAACGCGTCGGCTTTTTGCGGCGTATCTATTCCTCGGTCGAGCAAAAGCGCTGCAACCTTCGGATGCAGTCCATATTTTTCCGATAGATATCCCAAAAAGTTTGCTTTATCCATATTTTTCCTTACAAAAAAGCCCGACTGATATTGTCGGGCTTAATTTATCAAGTTAATGCGCTTGCTTTTTTCTTTTTCTTCTTTTTCGCATGCGGTTTTGGCGTAGGCTTCATTTTCTCGAAGAAAGCCTTGAATTTGTTTTCTTTCTTTTCTTTGTCCGAATTTCTGTTGTCACCCTTTTTCTTGTCGTGTTTTATCTTCGCATCCGTCATCATAGCCCAAAGTGCAGGCGAGATAAATACCGACGAGAAAAGTCCTGCCATAAGCCCGAAGAATATCGGCAATCCGAAAGAACGTATAGAAGCAACTCCAAGAATTATGAGAACCAAAATGGTAATTGCCGTTGTGAAGGTACAGAAAACGGTTCTGACCAACGCATCGGACAGCGACCGGTCGGCAAGAGCGTACGGATTCATTGCCTGCTCGCTCTTCTTATTGGCCGCGACGTGCGAACGCACTCTATCGAAGACCATAATGGTATTGTTGATAGAATAAGCGACAATGGTTATTATAGCCGCAACAAACGGGCTGTTGATTTCCACACGGAATATTACCGTAAACGCAATCAACATAAGCACGTCGTGTAAAAGAACTATTACCGCGCTGATTCCGCTGAACAAGTCAAATCTGATAATGATATAAATGAATATCAATATAAGAGCGATTCCGACAGATAAAAACGCCGTTTTGATAAGAGAATTTGAAGCAGAAGCTCCGGTAATGCTCGTAGAAACCTCGGGCTCCACTCCGTATTCCGCTTTGAATTTCTCTTTGATTTTCTCTTCGATGTTGCTGTTTATTGTCGACATTTTGGATACAAGTTCGTCGGAGCCGTAGTTTTCACCGTTTACGAAGTTGGTGTATCTGACGATTATCGTATCGTCGCCGCTGGTCTGCGTAAGAGCGACCTTTACACCGTGTTCTTCCGCTATTTCAACAATAAAATCTGTATTTTTCTGCTGATTTTCGCCCAGCATAGGCTGCTCGACCATCTGCACCTGCAAAAGCGTACCGCCCTGAAAGTCGATGCCGATATTTGCGAATTTGTCTATTGCCGGCACAAACTGATAAACCAATCCGAGAATGATTGCAAGCAGAACAACGACTACAGGAATACAAAAAGTTATTTTTCTGTATTTTGTTACGGGAACGGTATTGTTCTCGTTTCTGAAATCGCATCTTGCCTTAAAGCGAGAGAAGAATTCTTTCATATTACACCTCCTCCTCTGCCGTAACAGGCAATGCTTTAGGAGCATTTTTGTTGAAATCTTTCGCCAGCTTGAATTCGAGTCCGTAGAACTTGTCGCTATCCTGATTGAAGGCGAGGAAGCCGTAGACTATCAGTCTGGTCACTACAAGGCTCGAGAACATCGACAGCACGATACCTATTAAAAGAACTATTGCGAAGCTCTGAATGGTGGTTGCGCCGAATATAATCATTACTATAGCGCCGATTATGGTAGTGATGTTAGCGTCGAATATAGGAGCAAACGCTTCCTTAAATCCCATACGCACAGCGGACAGAATTCCGCGTCCCTTATATTTCTCGTCTTTGATTTTTTCAAATATAACCACGTTTGCGTCAACTGCCATACCTATAGACAATATAACGCCGGCAATACCCGGAAGCGTAAGCTGTACCCACGGAACAATCGCCAGAAACAGCAGCAAAATCTCAACGTAAAACACCAAAGCAATCGAAGCACCCAAACCGAGCCCGCGGTATGCGAGTATAAGGAATACGATTATAAGAGCCACTCCGATTATTCCCGCCAAAAGACCGGAGGACAGCGCGTTTTCTCCGAGGGTCGGGGAAATGGTCTCGGAAGACAAAAAGCTGAGCGACACGCCCAATGCGCCAGCTCTTATCTGAACCGCCAAATCGTTAGCCGATTGATAGGTGTAATTTCCGGAAATAAACGCATTGCCGCCGCTTATCGTTTCTTTTACGCTAGGCGCCGAAACTTCCTCATCGTTAATGATAATTTTCAGGGTTTTACCGACGTTTGCACCTGTTGCCTCTGCAAACGCCTTGGCGCCTGCCGAGTTGAACTCAAGCGCAACACCGTAGTTGCCGCTGTTATCCATGGACGCATATGCGTTGGTTATATGACTGTCTCCGACAATCCATACTTTGCCGCTCTCGTCTTTTATTTCGAGCCTTGAAGGATTACCGATAAGCTGCATAAGAGCTTCGGTGTCGCTGACGTCGGGAACTTCGACGCGGATATTGTCGCTACCCTGTCTCGTCACCGTCGCTTCGGGGTAACCTTTGCTTGCAAGAAGCGTGGACAGGTTTTCCATCGCTCCTTCCATAGCAGCGTCTGCATTTTCAACACCGTCGAGGTCGGCTTGGAAAAGTGCGTAAACTCCGCCCTTCAAATCAAGACCGAGACTGATTGACTTGGAAATCCAGTACCAATCATAGCCGGTATCGCCTATTTGGAAACAATCCTCGCCGTTGAGCGGGAAAGCAAATACGCCGATAAGCACCATGATTATACCGAGTATAACGAAAACCGTAATGGCTTTTGGTTTGCTCAATTTTATGCCTCCGAGGTTAATATTATAATACTTAATTATTATAGAACTATAATTATTGACTAGTCAAGGACTATCAAACAATTTCA
>CAYXBO010000083.1:0-6030 GCA_964463195.1 uncultured Christensenellaceae bacterium
TACAAGAGCTGTTATTAAATGGTATTATATACCAATCCGAAAAAAAATGCAAGCCACTTAAAAGGTCTTAATTCTTATATAGTAATACACTGTCAGCACGGTTATACGGTTAAATCGACAAAATCAGTCGCAAATCAACTTTAATAAAGCTTCGCGGAGCCCGACGTATTCCTCTCCCGTCAGGTCGTGAGCCGTTTTCGGAACCTCGAATTCCGCTACGTTTTTGCCGTTTTTCAGAACCGCCACGCTGTCGGCAATCATGAGCGCGTCGTCGAGGTCGTGGGTAACCATTATCGCGGAACGCGGATTTTTTTCAAACAGCTTCAGAAACTCCGCCGTAAGCCTCTTTTTAAGACCTATATCGAGCCCCCGCCACGGCTCGTCCATTAAAAGCGCCGCCGAAGGATATAAAAACGCCCTCGCAATCGCCGCTCTCTGCTCCATTCCGCCGGACAGCTCGTGCTGATAAAGCGAAGCCGCTTCGGACAGCTCGACGGTTTTCAGCATTTCCTCAACCTTTTCCCTCCTGACGGTCTTGTTTTTTTCGCAATTTCTCAGAACGAGCTCGAGATTTTCCGAAACGGTCAGCCACGGCGCAAGCCTCGGGCTCTGAAAAATACAGCTCACGCCTCCGCCGGCGTCAGCCTCTCCTTCGTAATCTACAGTGCCGCAAATTGCGTTTAAAACGGTGGTTTTTCCGCTTCCGGAGACCCCTAAAAGCGCGGTTATTTTCCCGTCCGGAACGGTCATCCTAAACCCGTCGAGAACGACTTTTTCGCCGTAACTTTTGCTTATATCGACCTTTATCACCGCTTCCACCTCACTACCGCTTTTTTAATCGTTCCGACTGCAATTTCGAGAAGGTAGGAAAACACCACCGCGACGACCGTCCAGGCGATGAGCTCCGCGGTCTCGAATGTAACCATAGCTTTCTGCATATAAAGTCCGATACTCTGCCGCGTTTGCGCCATAACCTCCGACGCGATTATGATTTTGAGAGAAAGCGAGACCGTGCTTTTCATAACCGACAACGCGCCCTCCGAAACGGCGGGCAGATAAATTCTGAAAATCTTATCCTTTTTGCCGACCTTATAGACGTCCGCCATTTCGAGAATTCCTCTGTCAACCGATTTAAGCGCGTCGAGAAACCCTTGGTAAAGCAACGGAAAGGTTATGAGAAAAGCAATGAGAACGGGTGCGGTTTTGGAACCGAGCCAAAGTATCGCTATAAGAATTATGGACATGGTCGGTACGGAACGGAGTACGGAAACAACGGGGTCGAGAAGCTTTTCCACCACCTCCGAAAACGCCGCTATTACGGCAAGAACGGCCCCGAGCACAACGGCGTACAGAAAACTCCTTAAAGCACGGAAAACCGTCAGCCCCACGGCTTGCCAGTACACCGCGCTGCCCAAAATTCCCCAGAAACTCGCAAAGGTATCCTTTGGTGCAGGAAGAATTAGCGGCAAATCCGCGGCGTAAGCGGCAATCGCCCACACCGCGAGAATGAGAGCGAACGCCGCAATCGGAAAAATCAGGTTTTTAAATCGTCCGACGCCCTTTAAGAGCGCACGAAATTTGCCGTTTTTCATAGGAAATTACGCATAAAATCCGTCGTCAACCTGCAAACCGAACGCCGCAAGAAAGGTTTTAACCTCGTCCTTACATTCGGACACCTTCCGTACGCGAACCGCGCAATTTGAAACCATACCGACTTTAAGTCCCGCAAGAGAGGTAGACGGAGCGAGCTCCGAAACCTTTGCGACAACCTTGTCTACGTTTTCCTGAGTTTTGAGATAATCTTCGTTGGTGGCAAGCTTTGCAACCAACGCGTCCACGAACGCGCCGTTATCCTTATAGAAATCAGACCGGACGACCAGCGAAGCCTGCGGATATCCTACGCCGCCGTACACTCCCGCCCACGCGGTCTGGAAGTCGAAAACCGTCTCCGTACCGGCGTTCTGATTGGCTCTCGAAACGGCAGGTTCGCCGAGAATTCCGTACTCTATCGTGTTCTGCTTGAGAGCGGGAATCATGGCCGTGGCCGCCATATATTTTATTACGACCTTATCCGCCTGAGCCTCCTCGACGTCGTCCGCCCATGCGATACCGGCGGCATTAAGCAAATGAGTGAAAACAACGTTTGGTACCCCGTTCTGGCTGATATTGTATACTATTTTACCTTTTAGCTCACTGAGCGAAGAGACCGTTCCGCTTTTGGACACCATATAAAGATTGCCCCAGGTATTGACCGTTACTATCTTTAACGGTGCGCCCTTCTTATAAAGATTTGCCGCAACGTTGGTCGGAAGAACCGCCATCTGATAATCGCCGTTTAGGATTTTTGCGCCGACTACAGTCGCCGCTTCCGTGGAGCCGTCAGAGGTTGCCACGTCGTATTTCACGCTGTAGTTTGCGGCGATTTCCGGCTGCTCCGAAATCAGCTCGGCAAACGCAAGAGCCGGCGCTCCGTCGGGAAGTCCCACCGTTACCTCTCCGCCGGGCGTCACGCAGCCCGTGAGAACGCACGCGACGATTGCCGCAACGAGTAAGAATGCAATTACTAACTTTTTGGTTTTCATTTTTATATCTCCTTTCAATCCTCTACTTCAACCGCGGTGAGTGCAGATTTAACGTTGACCGTATCGAGCCGTCCCAGCCGTCCCGTCAACGCCGATATTCTCTCCGCAGAACCTCTTACCACAATACTTATAGTAAAGATACCGTGTTCAAAATCGGGAATTCCCGTCCTCGCAACGATTACGTCCCCGAACTCCGAAAGTATTTTCTGCACGTCCGGCACGGGCTCTCTCGAGCCCTGTATTATTATTGCTACCACTCCTATTCTTGCCATTGTAATTCTCCTTTTTTCCAAATAAATATGAGCCTTTTCCGCACTGAGAAAAGGCTCATCTTACATGACTGTTTGCGTTTATATTCAAACCGTTGCCGTAAGCCTTATCTCCGGGCGTTTCCGCGCATCGACGTTGGGTACGTTATTTCACTTATATTTTATGCCGCTTAAATCCCGAGGTCAAGCGTTTGTATCCTTTTTTGTTTCGGTCATATCCTTTTTGCCGCCGAACTTCGGTCTCCACTTCGCATATAAGGTTATATCCGCTTTCGGCATGGTTTTATAATCGAAGGACTGCGTCTTTTCTTCGTCCAGATACCACCCCGCAAAATCCGAGCCGTTTTTCTCTGGTGTGGGAAGCTTCGGCACGCGGTGACCGGCAAGCAGGTATTTCTTTTTGACGGGAGTTCCGCCGTCGGTATTAAAGCTTAGCGTACGCATCCTTTTATAAACGACCGCGATAACCGCCACGGAAATCAAAGCGAGTGCACCGCATGCAATAATAATCCACGCCCACCAGGGAACGGCGGTTCTGACGAATATCGCAAACTCGCCTAAGGTGTCCGTTTCAAAAATGAGAGTTCCGTCCTCAATTCTGAATTCCCTGTACGTCGGCTGCCCGTCCTTACCTATCATAACGACCGTCAGACTGTCGTCTGACAGCAGCGCGCCGTCCAGCTTTATTTTTACGGTAACGTTCTTTTTGGGAACAATCTCCTTGCCGTCGGCTGTCAGCCGTGCAAAAAATCTTCCCGCCGCGCGGTAGCCCAAAGGCGTTTTGATACGGGAGTCTTTCGCGCGGATACTTTCTACCGAGAGAACGGCGTTCTTAGGAAGAGCTTCGTCCGTCGTAATCTCGGTCGGCGGAACGCCCGGCGTCTCCTCCTGCCCCGCGCCGTATCTTTCTATTATTGCCGAAACGGCGGCGGACGCAACCGACAATGCGGGCGCATAACCCAACGGGTCCTCGGCGATTATCTGTAAAACGTAGCTTCCCGACTGCTCGACTTCGGATAGTATCAACATGCGTTTATTCTCGCCTGAAATCAGCACTCCGTCCTTATACCAGTAGTATCCGTAGCTCACGGAGCTGTAAACCAAAGCCGTCGAGCTCAGCGCTATAACCTCACCGATTTTTACGGTTTTGGCTCCCGAAATTGCGATTTCGATATCCTTAATGCGCCAACCTGCGGTAAATGAAATGGAATGGTCGGGCATTACGGAACAGTCCGAGCCGTCCGTAATACGGTATCCGGTATAGACGTAGCCGCTCCTTTCGGGGGCAAAAGAGCTGACGCTTGCAGGTCCGAAACGGTCGGGATTTTCCGTGCCGTACGGAACGAGATACGGATTGCATTCCCCCTCTCCGCCGCACTTGTCGAAGCTCACGGTAAACGCGTCCGGCGCGTACACGACTTCCAGAACGGAGTCCTCGTCGGCGGTCGGAAATTCATATATCCATCCGTACCCGCTTCCGGAATATACTTTAATAAAATCCACGCCCTCGCCCTTAATTCTGAGCACGTCGTTATAGTTTTCCTCAAGGCTTCCGTCCGTTCTGTTTACGGCAAGGTTATCTCCGCCGTTTAACCTGACGGACGATATATGCGTCAGGTTTTTCGGCACGCCTTCTATTCCGTCGGTTTCCGGATAGAACACGGGCAACCGGCATTTCCTGCTTCCCCTAACCACCGTTTTAGTTTCTTCGGCAAGAACAGTTCCGCCGTCCGTTACCAGCCTGAGCGTCAGGTCCATTCTGTTTTCGGGTGAGACGGAAAACACAACTGCGTTCTCCTTCACTTCGGTGTTTATTATATTGTCGTGCGTTAAATCGGAAACCTCGCGGAACGCCTGTGCGTCCGTTTCGCTCACCTCGTAGCCCGCTGCTCCCACGGCAACCTTGTGCTCGAAAATTTCGTCTCCGATATTGTTTTCGGATTTTATGCATATCGAACCCGAACCGCCCGAGAGCGCTCCGCGGATTTCGATAATCGAATCGGCGGGAAGACGTACGTTTTTTCCGTCCGGTGCGTCGCTGACGATAACCCGACCCTCGACGGCTAGCTTCCCAGCAGTCTTTATTCCGCCCCTTTCTATATCAATCAGATATCCTTCGTCGGTTGCGGAAGCGGTTCCTCCACAGCTTATCTCTATATCCTTTATATAGAGGGTTGCGCCGGCATGCACGGCTATCAGCTTATTTCTTAAGGTCGGACCCTTTACTATTTTGATTTTCTGTCCGTCGTCCGCAGTCCACTCTTCGTCGGTCGTAACGTTAATCTGTCCGGTAACCACAATCAGTCCGTCCGCGCCGTCGAGAATTTTTTTCGCCCGTCCGAAAGTTTTCACTTCGTCTCTATCGGACGTTCCGTCGTTCGTATCAAGACCTCCGGTTCCGGAAAGATAAACGAGTTTTTCCGCGGCGGACGCCGATGGCTCCGTTCCCAATAAAACGAAACCGGATACAGAGGCGGTAATTATCGCAAATAAAGCAATCGCTATCAAAACAAAATTTCTTACGCGCGTCATATCAGCCTCACTGCGCCGCCGCCCGCAAGCACCAGCATTTTTATTGCGTCTGCGGTAAAGCTCTCGGCTTCCACAAACAGCCTCTTCGTCAACAGTCTGTCCTCGATTATCTTCAATCTGTCGCAGCCGATTGCCACGCCTTTTTTATGCAGTTCGTCAATGGTTACCCTGTCGCCCGAAGAAAACAGTCTCGACAACTCGCCGACGGTGGTGACGTAGGGCTCCGCGCCTTTTGCTCCGCGCTTCTTTTCGGAAACGATATCCGCCCAGCGGTCGTCTATCGCCGCCGCGTCGTAAAGAGTAGCCTTCTGAGTTACCAGATGACCGTACCCCAACCTTTCTATAAAAGTCGCGTCGTCCGGAAAAGCCGCAACGTAATCGACGGGAGCAATGGTCTTTTTTTCGGCGTGCTTATCTGCCGCCACTGCGTCCACGAGCTTCAAAGCGAGCGGCACGCTCTTTTTGGAACCGACCTTAAAAGCAAACGGCAATTCCCTGAGCGCCGCGACTCCCGATACGTCAACCCGCGGGAACTGTTCTTCGGGAAAACGCGGGTCGTCAGTACTAAGAGGCAGACAAAGCAAAAGGCTTTTATATCCAATAGCAAGCAGTACTCCAGCCATACCAACAAAAGGTGCGCATGCTGG
>CAYXBO010000084.1:0-5884 GCA_964463195.1 uncultured Christensenellaceae bacterium
CGCTCTTATCAGTCCGAAATAGGTGAGAAGACTGAATTCGGGATACACCCCGCCGCTGAAGCTTGCGAATTTTCCGCACTCCACGCCGTTATAATCGAGGAATTCCCGTCCGAAATAGGGACTGTCCGCGGGGATTACGGGAACGCCGTTTTTTAAGTTGAATTTGTTTTTATCGATACAGAGTCTCAGAACGCTCCATATTCTTTCCTTATCCTTTACCGCCCCCGTAAAAAGCGGAAGCAAAGAGGCTACGTTCGTGAGCGGCGAAAAGCCGCCTTCCTTTTTTACCGCGCGGTAAACGCCGGTTTTCTTATCGTAAAATTTGAGGTTGAATTTGTTGCACAAATCCTCGTAAGCCGCGGAGCTGTCCGCGTTGTCGGCTTCGTCGGGATAACCTTTAAGCCTCGCAAGCGTATCCATCGCCGCGAGCTTATAGACCGTCGCGTCGAGCGGAATTATTTCCCCCTTTTCGTATTTTAAGGGAGAACCGGACTGACCTACGAGATAATTGTTTCTCAGCGGTTCGTCAATTCTCGGAAACGTCGTATCCCGCACCGGATAACGGCGACCGAGCTGAGCGAGCGCCTCCTTTAAGGCTTCCTCCTCGTGAGATACGCCGTAAAACATGTTGACGGCTAACGTTCCGAGGACGGGGTCGCCAACGGCTTTCGGCAAAAGTTTTGCGGCAAGAGCAATATCACCGTCGAAGCTTGCGGTAAGCGACAGAACGGCTGCGTCGCGCGCCGCTGCGTCGTCCACTCTTTTTCCGTCGGTATATAACTGCGTAAGCTTGCCGGTTGCCATAATGAAAATTTACATACAAAGCGCTGCTGCGCCGAAAATGCCCGCGTCGTTGCCGAGCATAGCTTTTTTGACCTCGAACCCGCCGTTGAGCTCTTTGCCGTAGGTGTGCAGGTTTATGTAATCCTCTATCATTTTAATAAAGTATTCCCCTTCGTTAGCTACGCCGCCGCCGATGAGGATAATTTCGGGTGCGAAAATGTTGACGAGGTTTGCGGTGCCTTCGCCGATATACCTGACGTAATTTTTCACAACCTCGGCTCCCGCCGCGTCGCCCTCTTTATAGGCGCGGAACGCAGTCGTCCCCGACACCTTTCCGTCGGCTTTTATGAGCTCGGCGATTTTGGAATCTGGATATTTTTCGGCAGCCGCCGCAGTCTGACGGATGAGGGCAGAAGCCGAAGCGTACGCCTCGAAGCAACCCTTTCTTCCGCAACCGCACTGCTCGCCGTCAACGACTATAACGATATGTCCGCTTTCACCGCCGGCGCCGTTTCTGCCGCTGAAAATCTTGCCGTTGATAATTATTCCGGTGCCGACTCCCGTCCCGAGCGTAATCATCAGTGCGTCGGACTTATTCTTGCCCGCGCCGAATTTAACCTCGCCGAGCGCCGCCGCGTCCGCGTCGTTGGCAACCTTGGTCGGAACCCCGAAATGCTTTTCAAACTGCGCAACCAAAGGCGTATTCTTAAAGCCGATATTGCATGAGTAGGTAACGATTCCGGTTTTGGGGTTGACGGTGCCGGGAACGCCCATTCCGACTCCCGAAACGTCGCTTTTGGATACCCCTGCGGCAATTAGCGCCTCTTCGGCAAGCGCCGCTATTTCGGCTATGAACGCGTCCGTTCTGCCTTTTGACAAGGTTTCCATCGTGCGTTTCGACAGCATTCTGCCGTCTTCAGTTACCACTCCGGCTTTGACGGACATTCCGCCGACATCTATACCGATATAATATTTCATTTAAGTATCCTCGCAACTCCGGTTTTAACAGCCGCGGCTTTGACGGCTTCCGAAACCGCCTCCGCCACCCTCGGGTCGAACGCCTCGGGAATAATGTTCTTTTCGTTTAACTCGCCGTCCGGAATGACCTCCGCAAGAGCCTTCGCCGCGGCGAGCTTCATCTCTTCGTTGATGACCTTTGCCCGCACGTCCAAAGCCCCTCTGAAGATATGGGGGAACACGAGCACGTTGTTTATCTGGTTGGGGAAATCGCTCCTTCCCGTGCCGATAATGCGGATACCCGCCGCCTCGGCGACCTCGGGCATTATTTCCGGAACGGGATTTGCCATGGCAAACGCTACGGCGTCCTTTGCCATACCCTTCGCCATATCGAGAGATACGACGTTGGGCGCGCTGACTCCTATAAACGCGTCCGCGCCTGAAAGAGCTTCTTTTAATCCGCCGACAACTCCTCTCGGATTGGTAACGGCGGCTATGGCGTTCTGCGCGTCGTTGCCGCCGTCTTTGGAGAGTATGCCGTTTTTATCGGTCATTATAAGGTCCTTGAGACCTGCCGAAAGTAAGAGCTTGCCGATGGCAATTCCCGCGGAGCCCGCGCCTGAAATAACCACCTTTGCGGTCTCGAGCTTCTTACCAACGACCTTGAGCGCATTGGTAAGTCCTGCAAGAACGCACACCGCCGTGCCGTGCTGGTCGTCGTGGAAAACGGGAATATCGCAACGCTCTATGAGCTTTCTTTCTATCTCGAAACAGCGAGGAGCGGCTATATCCTCGAGGTTAATTCCGCCGAAGGAGCCGGCAAGTAAAGCGACGGTATTTACGATTTCGTCCACGTCTTTAGAGCGGATACAGAGAGGTATGGCGTCCACACCGCCGAATTCCTTAAAGAGAAGGCATTTGCCTTCCATAACGGGCATGCCCGCCTCCGGTCCGATATCTCCGAGACCTAAAACCGCCGTGCCGTCGGTTATAACCGCAACGGTGTTCCACCGTCTCGTCAGATTAAAGCTCTCGTCCGCGTCCTTCTGTATAACTCTGCAAGGCTCGGCAACGCCGGGTGTATACGCCAGCGAAAGAGCCTCTCTGTCGGTAACTTTTGTACGCGAAGCAACTTCTATTTTGCCGCGCCACTCTCTGTGTAACGCCAATGATTTCTGATAAACGTCCAACTTTTAAACCTCTGTATTTAGATATAGTTTATTCTATCATATTGTACCACCTAATTGCAATGCAAAAAGGAGTTTAGTTGTAAGAAAAAAGCGTGACTTCCGTCACGCTTTCGGTCGGTAGACAATCTGTTTTATTTCTTCATGAGTTTTGCGCCGCTTTGCCACGCCTGACCGACTTTTTCTCCGACGGCGTAATAGCCGCTACGGAACTGGTCGAAGATAAAAGCGTTGAGCTTTTCGGGGATAACCCTTCCCTTTTCGTCGAGGACTTTTTCGTCCGCGAGCACGTTAATTATTTCTCCGAGCACGCGGAAGCCGTAGACGGTGTTCTGACACTCGGCGACTTTACATTCGAGAGTTAAGGGGAACTCCTCGACGACGGGGGCGTTTACTCTCGTGCTTTTAATAGCGTGCAAGCCCGAACGCTCGAACTTGTCCTTCATTTTGTTGCCAGTCGCAATACCGAAAAAGTCCGCCGCTTCGATATGGTCTACGTCGGCAATGCTCAAGGTGAACGCGCCGGTACGCTTTATATTCTCGGTGGTCTTGTGGTCTTCGTCGATGTTCAGCGCAACCATATTTTCCGCGCATACCCCGCCCCAAGCCATATTCATAACATCGACGCTTCCGTCCTCGTTGTAGGTGGAAATCATAAGAACGGGCATCGGGAAGGTAAACGGTTTTACTCCTAAATCTTTTAACATAGCAGGCTCCTTATTGAGTGATTTTTAAATACTTTCCGTATTCTGAAAAGGCTTCCGGAATTTCCGAAAGCCCTTCACAACCGTTTTTAGTAAAACTCTAGTTCAAAGCGTCTTTTGCGGTTTTTGCTGCCTTGAAATTGATGTTCTTCGAGGCGGCGATGGTGATTTTTTCACCGGTTGCGGGGTTGCGACCCTCTCTTTCGGCGGTTTCTTTTACCGTAAACTTACCGAGCTTGGGAAGATTTACCTCGTCGCCGTTTTTCAATGCCGCGAGTATCGCTTCCTGCACTGCGTTGACGGCTTTGTCCGCATCCGCTCTCGACACCTTCAAAAGGTCTGCGACCTCTGCTACGAATTCTGCTTTGTTCATTAAAACTCTTCTCCTTTATCTTTTTTAATCGAAGTGTGAACCTCGTTATTGAAATTATACCATAATTTTCCAAAGTTGTAAATAACGAATTTTCCGTGCGTTTTCAGGAGATTTTGCCACGGCGTCATTTTATCCGACTTCACGTAATAATATTAGAACGTGTATTATTACAAACGGCTCATAGCACTCATTGCGGGAATACTTATAGTCATACTGTTTGCGGGAGCGGCGGCGCTTTTCGTAACGCCGTACGACGAGTGGTTTACGAGTCTCGAAACGCCGGCGCTTATGACTTCCCGGAACGTTCATTCGGTGCTGTGGTTCGTCGTTTATCTGCTCGTTGCCGTCGCCATTTCCTCGACGATTGTCGGCGAAAGAAACCAGCGCGAATTTATGCTCTGGATAACGGTAATCGTTTTAAGCGTCGTATACACCGCTTTTATGTTTACGTTGAGAAATCCGCCTCTTGCAGCCCTTCCTCTTGCACTTGCGGCAATACTTGCCGTAATACTCTTCTTTCACGAATGCTACGTATCCCGCGCCGTTATCGCCTGTTGGTATATATATCTGCTTGCCGTCCAGTACGGATATATAATGTTGAATTGAGAGAGAAATTGCCACTGCGTGGCAGTGAAATCAATCCTTGCGGCTTGGTGAAATCACGGCTGACGCCGTGGTGAAATCGCAATCAGAGATTGCGGTTAAGGATATTTTATTAATCCTGAATTGCTTTGTCGCTTCGCTCCGCGCAATGACGAAATACCAACAAAGACAAAGCCGCGAACGTAAGCGATATTATCGCGTGTTCGCGGCGTTAGTCGGCTTTTTGGTACTTTTTCGACGGCGAAAAAGTACACCCTATCTCACCGTCTTAATCCTCAAATTCTTCCCTGTCGGCGGTTTCGCGTTTATTGGCTTCGCCCTTCTGCTGTTTGATTTCGATTTCGGTCTTTTTAACCGCGTCGAACTTGTTCTCTCCGACGACCTTGTTTCTGACGTACTTCTTTCTGAACTGTCTTATCATAACGACTACGACCGCAACGAGAATCATCGCGCCGATAACCGCCGAGGAAATGATGAGCCAGGTCTGTGCGCTTATCGAGCTGTTGTTATCGTCGGTTCCGTTATTATTGCCGTCGCCGGTGTTGTTGTTATCGTCGGCGGTTTCAAACTTGTAGTAAGCAAGCCCCGCGTCCTTTCTGTCCGCCTCGGCGATTGCGTCGTAACGCTCGACCGCAGCGTTATACTCTTCGGCAGTTACGGTTTTCATGGTAACGTTGTCGACCACAAGCATACCGTCCATGAAGTATTTGACGCCTTTGGTGCTGTCGTACGTTCCGAGGTTAAAGGAGAAGTAGCTCGAAGAGATGGACGACGACGCGGCGTTGTAGACGTACATTTCGTACAGTCTGAAGCCGTTTTCTTCCTCTCCGCTACCCTTAATATATACGGTGTCGTACTTCTCGGTGTCGTTGCCGTGTACGAAACGGAACTCCGCATAGTTGCCTTCCGCAAGGAGCGCCTTGGCGTAGAAGGAAATGAGGTAGTAGGTGTTGCTGTTTAAGGTTCTCGTGTTGGAACGGTAATACTGACCGTTATCCACGTAGTTCACCATCATAAGCGTGTTGGCGCCGAAGCCGGTAAGATAGCTCTTCGCGTTATCAATGTTATCGATAGTGCCGTTGTACCACGCTTTGTCGTTGAGGTCGGTACCCGTCCAGAACTTGGAGTTGCGTTCGTCGTTTATCTCGGTGGCTTTATAGACGCCGTAGCTTCTTGCGTCGCTGTTATTTACGCCGCTCGTCGCCATACCGTGCGTGTAGTCGCTCGGGGAGTAACCGAGAGCTAAGTCGCTGCTGTCCAGGGAAGTGCCGGCGGTG
>CAYXBO010000085.1:0-5865 GCA_964463195.1 uncultured Christensenellaceae bacterium
GCAGAACCTGCCAGACCGGCAAGTGCAACTGGGGCATAGCCACCCAAAACCCCGAGCTGGTGAAAAGGCTTAATCCGGAAATAGGAAGCCAGAGGCTCGTAAACCTCATGACCGCATGGCAGCACGAAATTAAAGAGCTCATGGGCGGAATGGGCATAAACTCAATAGAAACTCTACGCGGCAACCGATTGATGCTGCGCGGAATAGGAATAACCGAAAAGGAGCTTGAGATTCTCGGTATCTCACACGCAGGCGAATGAAAAAAGTTTACGTTAACGAAGAATGGTGCCTCGGCTGTCATCTTTGCGAATACAATTGCGCTTTCGCAAACTCGGGCGAGACGGATATGGTAAAAGCCTTAAAGGGCAAGGAAATCGCTCCGCGCATCCGCGTGGAGGCAGATAACAAAATAACCTACGCGGTTTCCTGCCGTCATTGCGAGGACCCGATTTGCGTAAAGAGCTGCATTTCGGGCGCTCTTACGAAGCAAGACGGAGTGGTTACGATTGACAAGAACAAGTGTATCGGGTGCTTTACCTGCATACTCGTCTGCCCCTACGGTGCGGTGACGGCGGATTCCGACCACGCCGTGAGAAAGTGCGAGCTGTGCGTAAAGAATTCCTGCGGAACGCCCGCGTGCGTAGAAGGCTGTCCCAATAAGGCGATAGTTTTCGAGGAGAGAGACTGATGAAGAAATACGTTATTATCGGCGGAGGCGTCGCGTCCGTGGGCTGTATCGAAGGCATACGCAGCGTGGACAAAAAAGGCAAAATTACCTTAATTTGCGGCGAAAACCGTCCCGTTTACTGCCGTCCTCTCATTTCCTATTATTTAGAGGGAAAAACCGATTTCGAGAAAATGAAATACCGTCCGGATACCTTTTACGGAGAAAACGGCTGTAAGCTCGTATACGGCAAGGTAACCGGTATCGATAAGGAGACCAAAACCGTAACAGTCGGGAAAAAGCAGATTCCTTACGACGAGCTCCTTATAGCGACCGGTTCTTCCCCTTTCGTTCCGAAGATGAACGGTCTCGAAACCGTTAAGAATAAATTCACCTTTATGACGGAGGACGACGCGGTAGCAATTGAAAAAGCTATTACTCCCGAATCGCGCGTTCTCATAGTCGGCGCAGGGCTTATCGGACTCAAATGCGCCGAAGGTCTTGCGGGAAGAGTTTCCCGTATTAAGGTGTGCGACCTTGCGTCGCGCGTTCTGTCCAGCATTCTCGACGACACCTGCGCCAAAATGATGCAGAATAAACTGGAAGCCGCGGGTATAAAATTCATGCTCGGCGACAGCGTGGCAAGCTTCAACGGAAACGTAGCGAAAATGAGTAGCGGCAAAACGGTGGAATTCGACGTGCTTATTCTCGCCGTAGGCGTTCGCGCAAACCTATCTCTTATAAAGGATATAGGCGGAGAAACCGACAGAGGAATCGTAATCGACGATTCCATGCGCACCTCTATTCCGAATATCTACGCCGCAGGCGACTGCGCAGAGGGATACGATATGTCCTCAGGCGGCAAACGCGTCCTCGCAATCTGGGTCAACGCCTACCTTCAGGGCAACTGCGCGGGAAAGAATATGGCGGGCTCCCCGACGGTCTTCGACCGAGGCGTTCCGATGAACGCGATAGGCTTCTTCGGCTTGCACGCCTTAACGGCGGGCTCCTACGACGGAGAAATGTACGAGGAAAAGACGGAAACCACCCTCAAACGGCTCTTCGTCAAAGACGACCGTCTGGTCGGGTTTATGCTTATAGGCGCAACGGACAGAGCGGGAATTTACACCTCTTTAATCCGCGAAAAAACGCCTCTCTCGTCCGTCGATTTCGATTTACTCAGGATTTCGCCCTGTCTTTCGGCATTCGGCGGCGAATTCCGTAGAAAAAAATTGGGAGGTGTGGTATAATGACCTCGATAAATGCCCAAAATCTCGGTTTTGAAGAACTGAACAATCTGTTAAGAGATAACGGAAAGTCTTTTGAAATCAAGAACTGCCTCGGTCAGCGCTTCATAGCCGCCGGCTCGAGCGATAAAAAAATCAAGCTTTACGGAACGCCCGGCAACGCGCTCGGCGCATACTTAAACGGCGCGGAAATCACCGTTTACGGCAACGCTCAGGACGCCGTCGGCGACACCATGAACAGCGGCAAAATCGTCATTCACGGCAACATCGGCGACGCGGCGGGTTACGCCATGCGCGGAGGAGCGATTTACGTCAAGGGCAACGCAGGTTACCGCGCTGGTATCCACATGAAAGCCTACAAGGACAAAATGCCGGTGCTCGTTATCGGCGGCTCCGCGGGAAGCTTCCTCGGTGAGTATCAGGCGGGCGGCGTAATAATCGCTCTCGGTATAAATTCTACCGGAGAAATCGTCGGCAACTTCCCTGCAACCGGTATGCACGGCGGTAAAATGCTGCTCCGTTCCGACTGTAAGAACGTGCGGTTTCCGAAAAACGTAAACGCCGTTCCCGCAACGGCAGAAGACCTTTCGGAATTTGCGAATTACATTTCCGAATACTGCAAGCTGTTCGGCTTCGACGAAAAGGAAATAATGAACGCCCCGTTTACGCTCGTCACCCCGGATAGCAAAAATCCGTACAAGCAGATGTACGTTTTGAATTAAACATTACAGGAAGGTGCAAAATGACGTATTCCAAACAGGAAGTATTGCAGTTTGTCAAGGAAGAGGACGTTAAGTTTATCAGACTCACGTTCTGCGACGTTTTCGGCAGACAGAAAAACGTTTCTATTATGGATAACGAATTAGAACGTGCCTTCCGTTACGGCATCGCAATCGACGCGTCGGCAATCGACGGCTTCGGGGACGAAGCCCATTCCGATTTATTCCTTCACCCCGACCCGTCGACCCTCGTAATTCTCCCTTGGAGACCGGAGCACGGCAAGGTCGTCCGCATGTACTGCGACGTGACTTACCCCGACGGCAAGCCCTTTGAGGGCGACACCCGCACCATTCTGAAAAACGCCGTAGCCGCCGCCGAAAATGAGGGATATTCCTTTAAGTTCGGTCCCGAGATGGAGTTTTATCTCTTTAAGCTCAACGAAAACGGCAAACCGACTGCGGAAACAATCGACGACGCAGGTTATATGGACTTAGCGCCCGACGACAAAGGCGAAAATATCCGCCGCGAAATCTGCTTGACTCTCGAGCAAATGGGCATAGCTCCCGAAAGCTCCCACCACGAAGAGGGTCCCGGACAGAACGAAATCGACTTTAAATATTCCTCGCCTCTTGAGGCTGCGGACAACGCCATGACGCTCTGCTCGGTCGTTAAAGCCATTGTAAACCGCAACGGCGTCGCGGTCGACTTCTCACCCAAGCCCCTTAAAAACGCTCCCGGAAACGGCTTCCATATAAACTTTTCCGTAAAGTCCAAAGCGCAGGACGACGTTCTTCCGCAGGCAATTGCCGGAATTTTAAACAGAATTTCCGATATGACGCTCTTTTTAAATCCTACGGTTAAATCCTACGAGCGCCTCGGCAACAACAAAGCGCCGTCGTACGTTTCCTGGTCCGCCGAAAACCGCTCCCAGCTTATAAGAATTCCCGCGGCTCTCGGAGAATTCAGACGCGCGGAGCTCCGTTCCCCCGACCCGCTCGCCAACCCGTATATCGCCTTCGCGCTCATGATTTACGCCGCTCTCGAGGGAATTAAAAACAACAGAAGGCTCCCGAAGCCCTCAGACGTCAACTTTTTCAAAGCAACGGACGAGGTTCTCCGGAAGTTCAGACGGCTGCCCCTCTCTTTGGAGTCCGCCGCGGAGACCGCCGCAAACAGCAGCTTTATAAAGAAGTATCTACCGAAGCTTATAGTTTCTACCTATTGCAACGTCAAACGCTGATTTAAGAGGTTAATCGGATGCCGCTTAGGGTTCACATTTACAGCGTTCTTGTCGTAACAGCGTCAAGCAAATTCGGCGAAGAAATTTCCGGACTCCTTCCGGAAGCTACCTATGCTCCCGTTCATTTCGTCGAAAGTATAAACGCCGCCCAGCGCGCAATTCTGGAAAATTCCTACGATTTAATAATTATAAACTCCCCTCTTCCCGACGATTTCGGCATAAAATTCGCAATCGACGTGTCAACCACCAAAACCTCCGTCGTAATGCTCTTCGTCCGCAACGACATGTATTCCGCCGTTTACGAAAAGGTCAGCGATTTCGGCGTATTCACCATCAGAAAGCCCACGCCGACCATTGCCATAAACCAAGCCCTGGACTGGCTGAAAACCACCAGAGAGCGCATGCGCAGTATGGAGCACCGCAACCTCTCCATTCAGGAAAAAATGGAGGAAATCAAAATCGTCAACCGCGCCAAATGGATTTTGATAAGCGCCCTCGGCATGTCCGAAGCCGACGCCCACCGCTACATCGAAAAACAATCCATGGACCGCTGCGTTCCCCGCCGCGAAATCGCCGAAACGATTATTAAGACTTATAAATAATTTTTGAACAATACGTATTCAGTCAAAAGTTTTTCTCAAATAAATCTTTGTGTTGCTTGAAAAAGTCGTAATAAGTAAGAACGTTCTCTAGCTCCCACCACTTCTTCAAGCTTACCGGAGTAGAGTCCAAATCGTAGATTTTAGCTCCGGAAATAGATAAAATAAACGGCGAATGCGTAGCAATAATCAACTGACAGCCGCAATAACGAGACATTCTCTGAATAATTTCTACCAATTTCAATTGCAATTTAGGCGAAAGACTGTTTTCAGGCTCATCCAAGCAATACAGAGTATCATTTTTAAGTTTTTCGATAAAATAGTTTAAAGCGGTTTCTCCGTTACTGTTTAATCTAACTTCCTCTCCGACTGTCATCCGGATAAATTTTCTGCGCGAAACCGATTTCTTTCTTGAAAGAACCTGCAAACGAAGTTGCTCATAGTCCTCCATGCCTCTCATTTTTATAGTTTCGCCGAATTTCAGTTTTTTGTATTCCTCATCTCTTACACGCTCGATATTCTCAAATACTTCGCTGTTGTTTGCTCTGACAGTAAGCATATAATCGAAAATATCGTCGCTCGTGATTATTCTGCTACCGTTAGGGATATGAAGCGGAAACCCCTCGTCGTCATAGCCGAGCGCGTATTTACACTTATCCAAATATAAATCGAATAATTCACTGGAATTAAACGGAGCAATGCGCTTTAAACCGATTTTTTGCGCAATCAAATTTAAAAGCGTGCTTTTACCCGAACCGTTGCCGCCGTATAGAATTGTCAGTGGTTCAAAATCTATTTGAGACAATTCCTTTTTTGAAAACATACCGCAAGGATAGCTATTGTCAATATAGCCAAAAGCTCCACCGTTTTGATACATACGCTTGCTGATAATTTTTTCTTCCTGTTCTTCGCTCGGAATTACAAATTTGTCCAGATAAACCATTTATATCACCTAACGCTATAGCAAATTTACATCTATAGATATATCACAATTTTGCTATTATGTAAATCTTTAAGTCGTTGTAATAATAGCTCAATGCTTATACCGAAAACGGTATAAACGCTTAAAGCAGCTATTTTGCAAGCAAATTGTTCGCGGTTAACGCCCCCATTCGTAGCTATTATAGTGCATTTATAAGCTCCTCGTATGCTTAATTGCTTTTTTAGCGTTAATCAGCCGGTCAAGTCCCTCATCAGATTTGCCTGCGGCAAATTTGCGCTCTATGGAGCGCTTGGGGCTGTTAACCGCTGGGTCGTTCCAATCGGGCTGAAGAGATAAAAAAAGAAGCAAGACAATTTCGTCTCGCTTCTTTTTTGGCTCCCCCTGTCTGATTCGAACAGACGACCTAGCGGTTAACAGCCGCTCGCTCTAACCTGCTGAGCTAAGGAGGAATA
>CAYXBO010000086.1:0-5863 GCA_964463195.1 uncultured Christensenellaceae bacterium
ACGACTAAAACTATGACTGCCTTAATTGCCTGTGAAAGCGGTAAATTGGACGAAACGGTTAAAATTCCGAAAATCGCAGAGGGCGTGGAAGGAAGCTCTATATATCTGAGAGCTGGCGAAGAACTCAAGCTGCGCGATTTGGTTTACGGACTTATGCTCCGTTCCGGAAACGATTCGGCTGTTGCGATTGCCTGTTATTTAGGCGGCTCTGTAGAGGGATTTGCAGCTATGATGAACAATAGAGCCTCTCAAATGGGACTGAAAAATACAAATTTCGTCAATCCGCACGGGCTTCACGACGACAATCATTATACTTCTGCTTACGACCTTGCAGTCATTGCTTCCGAGGGAATGAAAAATCAGGAATTCAAAACCGTCGTTTCTTCCAAAAAATATACTTGCGGAGAGGGGGAGAACATCCGCTACTTTACCAACAAGAATAAGCTTCTTTGGAGTTACGAAGGCTGCAACGGTCTTAAAACCGGCTACACGAAAAAAGCCGGAAGATGTCTTGTTTCCGCTTCCGAAAGAAACGGCATGCAGGTCGTTGCTGTAGTTCTTAACGTGCCGGATATGTTCGGCAGATGTGCTGCATTGATGGATGGGGCGCATGCGGAATACCGTCCGGTCTCCTTATATAATAAGGGCGAGGTAATAGGAGAGGTTCCCGTATTATTCGGAGATGAAAACGCAGCGGTCGTGCCGACGGAAAATATAGTTGTTCCGTTAAAAGACGGCGAGAGTTACAGTGCTGAAATACAGCTTCCGAGAGAAATAAACTCGGCCTTGAAATCGGGAGAAGAAATAGGCAAAATTAAAATTTCGATTGAAGAAGAGTTGATTTTTTACCGTCCGCTGGTTACTATGAATGAGGTAACTATCTTGGAGAAAAAAGGCAAATGAGAATAAATAAGTATATAGCCGATTGCGGCGTTTGCTCAAGACGCGCAGCGGATAAGCTGATTGAGGAAGGGCGAGTTAAGGTTAACGGTAAAACCGTTACGGAAATGGGGCTTAACGTCAAAAACGGCGACAGCGTGACAGTTGACGGAAGAGCCATCGCCATTCCCGCATACTTTACATATATCATGCTCAACAAGCCTAAGGGGTGTATAACTACAGCTTCAGACGATAAAGGTCGCAAGACGGTCTTTGACTACGTTGAACAGGAAAACAAAAGACTTTTTACGGTCGGTCGTCTCGATTACGATACCGAGGGGCTGTTGATTTTAACAGACGACGGAGATTTGACTTATAAGCTTACGCATCCGTCTCATCAGATAGGAAAAACGTATATTGCGCACATTGAGGGTGAGGTTAAAGAGGGCGATATAGCCGTTTTGCGCAACGGAATTTTGCTCGACGGAGTAAAGACCTCTAAATGCCGTATAAAGAATTGCGGCTTTGACGGAAAACTTACAAAAGTGGAAATTACCATTTTTGAAGGTAAGAACCGTCAGATAAGAAGAATGTTTGAATCTAAAAATTACAATATCGTATTTTTGAAGAGGATTTCTATAGGCGACCTCAAGGTCGGAGGCTTGGGAAGAGGTAAGACCCGCCACCTGAGAGACGACGAAGTCGCGTACTTAAAAAGTCTTTAATAAAAGTCTTCATTCTAATTGCGTTCCGAAAACTTTTTGTATATAATGGTAGTCGTGGTAGGTCGGATTGATTTCCGGCAACCTATTTTTACTTATACTTTCGGAGGTTAGCAAATGGCAAACAAACTCCTCGCAGACAACAAGAAAAAAATTGTCGACGCGACGGCGGACATCCGCGCTTATGTTAATTCTGTAATCGACGCGTCCTCTTTCGTTGAAACCGACGCTTTTGTTTCCGGAAAATCTTTTCTCGACGGCAGCGAAGCCGCTGGTGAAGGCGTTTTGACCGGGTACGCGACGGTCGGCGGAAGAAACGTTGCAATAGTTGCGCAGAACGTCAAAGTTCTGGGCGGAAGTTTTTCCAGAGCGGGTGCAACCAAAATATTGAAGTGTATCAAGAATGCAATCAAAAAGAATATGCCTTTGATTTCCGTTCTCGACTCAAGAGGAGCGAGACTCGGCGAAGGCGTTGATATGCTCGAAGGCTATGCGGAGGTAATAGCCGCTTCCGCAGAACTTAAAAATTACGTTCCGCATATTGCCATTATAAAAGGAAATGCGGTAGGTCTTGCCGGAGTTTATGCGGCGACTGCCGATTTTGTGTTTATGGGAGCGGAATCGGTTCTCTCTTTAGGCGCCCCTCAGGCTGTAATTGCTGCTGCCGGAATGAATAAAAAGGCGGTTGACGTTCTGGGCGTCAAGAACTATACGGAAAACAATTCCGTCGCCACCTTTACCTTTAAGGATATCAAGGAAGTCGGCGCGAAAATCGTTTCGCTTTTCAATCTTATCGACGAGCCTATCGCCGACAGCACCGACGACCCCAACAGAACGGCTGCCGCGCTTAATAATGAAGTTACCGCGGACGGAGTGTTGTCAGCTCTTTGCGACGACAAGAAATACATAGAGCTTTTTGCCGAGTTCGGAAAATCCGTTAAAACCGTTTTGGCTTCGGTAAATAACGTGCCTGTCGGCGTCGTTGCGTTCAATGCCAACGGAAAAGGCGGCGCACTTTGCTCCAAGTGCATGAAGAAGGTTAAGAAGTTTATTAAAATTCTTACCGCATACGATATTCCGCTTATTACCGTCGTCGACAGCGAAGGAGTGAAGAGCACTCTCGAGCAGGAAGAGGACGGTATTGTTTTATCTGCGGCGCGTTTGATTTCCAAAATCGCTCAAAGCGATATTCCGAAGATTTCGGTTATTTCCGGAAAGGCAATCGGTTTTGCTTATGCAGCGTTTGCCTCGAAGGGCGTAGGGTTTGAATATACGCTTGCGTTCCCCGATGCCGTTATCGCTCCGGTTTCTGCGGAAATCGCAGTTGCCACCGCCGATAACACCGACGAAATCAGAGCGGCAAAAGACCCCGTCGCATTAAAAGCACAGCTTAAAGAGCGTTTCGAGGCGGAAGAGGCAAACCCGTTCGTTTCCGCAAAAGACGGTTATGTGGATAACATAATCGAACCTGCGCTTATAAGACCTTATATCGCCAGCATCCTTGCGACGATAGCAGGTTAAAAGGAGGGCAAAATGACGGTAGTTGAAAAACTGTTGACAGGAACGTATACCGCCTTAATCGGAATCGGCATCGTCTTCTTGATGTTGCTTATATTGGTTGGGATATTAACCGTTATGGCTAAGTTCGGCGACGGTACGGTGAAACGTTATCTGCTTAAGTTCAGAAAAAAACCGGAACTAGCTGCAGGCAAAGAGGTTAAGGCTCTCGACGCTCCCAAAGCAACGGAAAGCGTAGATAATGCAAAGCTCATTGCGGCAATTACCGCCGCTATCGCAGCGTATACCGCAGAAAACGGCGAAGCACCCAAAGCGGACTTCTTCGTCAAATCTATAAGAAAAATTTAATTGGAGGACATAAATAATGCGCAAATTCAGAATTGTTGTCGACGGCACTCAGTATGAAGTTGACGTTGAAGAAATAGGAGGAACCGCAGAACAAAAAGTCGTTGCCGCAGCTCCGGTAGCGAGCGCACCTCAGGCAGCTCCCGTAGCAGCACCGGTTGCAAAACCCGCCGGCGGCACCGAAGTTAAATGCCCGATGCCCGGCACCGTTTTGAAAATCGTTTCCGAAACCGGAACGAAAGTCAGCAAAGGGCAGGCAATTATAGTTCTCGAAGCCATGAAAATGGAAAACGAAATCGCCGCTCCCTGCGACGGAACCGTTACCGTTATGACAACCAAAGGCGCGAGTGTCGACTCCGGCACCGTAATCGCGGTCATCGCATAATACAACCGAGGAATTAAAATGGCAGTTTCTAATCTTACGGGCGCAGTCGATTTTATCGAATCGCTTAAAAATCTGTGGAACAGCACGGGTTTTATGGCAGGCGTTCCGGCTAAATACGCCGATTCCTATTCGCTTGGGATTTGGGGTCTTTTTATAATGATGGGTATAGCCTGTGTTTTGGTCTATCTTGCCATCGTTAAAAAGTTCGAGCCTAACCTCTTGCTCTCAATAGCTTTCGGTATGTTCATAATAAATATACCCGGCGCATATCAGGTCTTGTTCGCCGAGCCCGTCGTAGACCTTACGACCGGAGCGGTAGTAGAGGGCGGCGGGTTGCTTTACTACCTTTATCAAGGTGTAAATCTCGTTATCTTCCCGCCTCTAATCTTCTTGGGAATAGGCGCAATGACGGATTTCGGTCCGCTTATCGCCAACCCGAAGAGTTTGCTTTTGGGCGCTGCGGCGCAGCTCGGAATTTTCGTTACGTTCTTTGCGGCGTTGTTCCTCGGATTTAACGAGGCAGCTTCGGCGTCAATCGCAATTATCGGCGGCGCGGACGGTCCTACGGCAATTTATCTTACTCAGAAGCTTTCCTCGCTCGCAACCTGGAACGGCTCGAACACCGACCTGTTGCCGGCAATAGCTATCGCGGCGTATTCGTACATGGCGCTCGTTCCGGTAATTCAGCCCCCGATAATGAAGCTTCTGACGACGAAGAAAGAGCGTCTTATCAGAATGGAACAGCTCCGTCCCGTTTCTAAACGCGAAAAAATCATATTCCCGATTGTCGTTACGGCGGTCGTCGGTATCGTTCTTCCGTCGGCGTTGCCGCTTCTCGGAATGCTAATGCTCGGCAACCTTATGAAAGAGTCGGGTGTTGTTCCGAGACTTTCAAATACCGCGCAGAACGAGCTTATGAATATCATTACCATATTCCTCGGAGTTTGCGTCGGCGCGAAAGCGTTTGCACCTATCTTCCTCCAGTGGTCTACGATACTTATAATCGTTATCGGCGTTCTGGCATTCTCTTTCGGAACAGCCGGCGGCGTGTTACTCGGAAAGCTCATGTGCAAGCTGACTAAAGGCAAAATCAATCCTCTTATCGGTGCGGCGGGCGTTTCCGCAGTCCCGATGGCGGCGCGTGTAGCGCAAGACGTCGGAAGAAAAGAGGACCCCAACAACTATCTCTTAATGCACGCTATGGGACCGAACGTCGCAGGCGTCATAGGCTCGGCTGTAGCGGCAGGCGTTCTGCTCGCTATGTTCGGAGCATAATAAAGGAGGCTATACATAAATGGCTACTACGAAAAAAGTTCAGATTTGCGAAACTATTTTAAGAGACGCGCACCAGTCGCAAGCGGCTACGCGTATGCGTCTCGACGAGATGCTGCCGGCTGCGGAGCTTCTCGACAATATGGGTTATTTCTCGATAGAGTGCTGGGGCGGAGCGACCTTCGACGCATGTCTCCGCTTCCTTAACGAAGACCCGTGGGCGAGACTTCGTGCTTTGAGAGAAGCTATGCCCAAGACCAAGCTTCAGATGCTGTTGCGCGGTCAGAACCTTTTGGGTTACAAACACTATGCGGACGACGTCGTCGATATGTTTATCAAAAAGACGCTCGAGAACGGTATTGATATTATCCGTATGTTCGACGCTTTGAACGACGTTCGCAACCTCGAGCAATCCATTAAATCGGTTAAGAAATATAACGGTATTGCGGAAATCGCATTGTCGTATACCACGAGCCCCATTCACAATATAGATTATTTTGCCGACCTCAGCGCAAAGCTCGAGAGCATGGGCGCGGATATTATCTGTATTAAGGATATGGCGGGGCTTATCACTCCTTACGTTGCATACGACCTCGTTAAAGCTATCAAATCCAAGTGTTCGCTTCCCGTGCACGTCCATACGCACAATACGTCGGGCATCGGCGATATGACTTATATGAAAGCCATCGAGGCCGGTGCGGATATCATAGATACCGCCTTATCTCCTCTCGGAAACGGCACC
>CAYXBO010000087.1:0-5833 GCA_964463195.1 uncultured Christensenellaceae bacterium
AAGGACAGTCATAATGGGCTTTAAGAATTTTCAGCTGTTCTTGAAACGGCGGACATTCGTAAAATACGGTGCTTAGATTGTCTTCCTCAAGTCCTAAAAGAAAATCGGTAGTACAGTTGAAATAGTCAGCCAAGGCAATCAGATGTTTAAGATATGGATAGTGTTCTTTTCGGAGATAATCATATATAATAGTAAAGTTGATATTTAACGCAGAAGACAGCGTAGCTACATCCACATTCTTTTCGGCCATTAACATTTCCAGCCTATCGGCAAAAATCGACAAATTATCCATAAATTAGTGTTTCGCTCGTCCGATTATAAAGTCAACACTTCGCTGATATGCTTCGGCGATTTTTAAAATATTTTCTATTGTCGGCACACGCTTGCCGTTTTTCCATTCGTAAAACCTTGATGCTGAAATTTCTGCCGTTTGATAAATTCTGCACCAAGGACAATCGTTAAACTCTTTTCTCAAAACTTTTAACTGTTCCGCAAACGGCGGACAGGGATAGAATACCGTCGAGGAATTATCGCTTTCGAGTCCCAATAAAAAGTCGGTCGTACATTTGAAGTAGTCGGCAAGTTTAATCAAACTATCCAAAGTCGGCAGGCTTTCTTTTGCGAGAAAGCTAGAAATGGAAGTGTGATTTATTCCGACCTTTTGAGATAAAGTCGTAGCGTTTAAGTCTCTTTCAAACATCAGTGCTCCAAGTCTTTCGGCAAAAGCAAAATATCTGTTCATTTAATATTTCGCTCGTCCGATTAAGAAATCAACGGAACACCTCAGACTTCTTGCGAGAGCTATTATTCCGTTTACAGTCGGGTCGAAGCGCCCGTTCTTCCAGTTATAGAATGTATTTTCGGGGATTTTTGCATTGATATAAAAATGCCGCCAAGGACAGTCATAATGGGCTTTAAGAATTTTCAGCTGTTCTTGAAACGGCGGACAATCGTAAAATACGGAGCTTTGATTTTCGTCCTCTAGTCCTAAAAGGAAATCAGTGGTGCAGTTAAAATAGTTTGCCAATGTAACCAAATGCTTAAAGCTCGGAAATTGCACGTTTCGGAGATATGCGTATACGGAAGTAGAATTCACGCCCAACACAGAAGACAGCGTAGCAACGTCTACATTCTTTTCGGACATTAACATTTCTAGCCTATCGGCAAAAATCGACAAATTCTCCATAAATTAGTGTTTCCTCGACAATCATTTTCCCCAACAAACGCAAAAATTGCTTGATTGCGCTGTTTATTGGGGAGTATAATTAAGTTACACAACAGGCGCCATATAAGTGAATAACGAAAGGAGGTAGAAACACAATAATGAAGAAGCACATAACAGCAATAGAATGTGAAAGCAGTAACGGTATTATGAGTACCATAGATAAAACCGACTTACTTTTGGATATTAAATACCTTATAAACGAATTCTATTTTGCTACGTTTTCCGACGCGGACGATGCGTTGAACATGACTTTTAACAACGGACAAAAATTTCGTTTGACGATAAACGAAATAAAGTAACGAAAGATAAATAACTATTAGTTGAATTTTTAATAAAAGGCGACCGGATTGTCGGTTGTCTTTTATTTTAAGCGGATATTTTATTTAAGACCGGATTGCTTTGTCGCTACGCTCCGCGCAATGACGCGCTCTGCGCGTTACCCACACGCCAACCCAACAAGTAAGAAAATTGTAAGAATTAAAATACAGAACCGTAACAATAATAAAGTAATATATAAGCTATCCGAATATTACAGGAGGCTTATAAACGAATGAAGGTTGCGATTACCGGCGGCGCTGGAAACATGGGAAAAGAGGCAGTTCGGCAGGTGCTGGAGTTGCCCGTTGTGGAAAAAGTCAGGTTGCTTTTTACAAATAAGAAAAAGAACGACCGCATTGCGCGAAAATTATTGAAGAAATACGGCGCGCGCGTGGAGATTATCCGCGGAGCGTTGCAGGATAAGGATATTTGCGGCAAGTTTGTCGAAGGGCAGGATTACGTCGTTCACATGGCGGCGGTTATTCCGCCTCTTTCGGATAACAACGCCGAGGCGAGCAGGCTATCGAATATGGTCGGCACGCTCAATCTGGTGGAAGCGGTCAAGACCTTTGCTCCGCAGACTAAATTCATTCACACGTCCACCGTTGCGCTTTACGGCAACAGAACCGCCGCGCACCCCTGGGGACGCGTGGGCGACCCGCTCATGCCGAGCGTTTTCGACAGCTACGCCAAGCACAAGATGATTGCGGAACGCGCCGTTTTAGAGAGCGGGCTCAAAAACTGGGTGGTTCTCAGGCAGACCGGAATGCTGCACGAAAGAATGCTGACGGACAATATAAGCGACGGACTTATGTTCCACACGCCGTTCAACTCTCCGATAGAATGGGTTTCCGCAAGGGACAGCGGGCTTCTCATTAAGCGCATAATAGAAAGAGACGCCGCGGGCGAAGTGGATTTCTTCTGGCGCAAGATTTACGATATCGAAGGCGGCGATGAGAACCGCGAAACCGGTTACGAAATCTTCAGCGACGGATTCGCCCTAATCGGGGGCAACGCCAAGAGCTTTCTGCGCCCGTCCTACCACGCAATAAGGAATTTCCACGGCGTTTGGTACGCCGACGGCGACGAGCTGAACGAGCTTTTCGATTACCGTCACGACACCATTCAGTCATATTGGAAGGAAATCGGCGACAAACACAAATATTACAAGCTGGCGAAGATTTTACCGCCCTCGCTCATTGCCGCATTGGTTATAAAACCGCTTTTGAAGCACCCCAATTCTCCGCGTACCTGGCTGAAAAATAACGATGCGGGAAGAATTCAGGCGTACTTCGGCTGTAAGGAAAACGCCGACGCATTGCCGGACGACTGGAAGGATTATTTTATTCTGGCCGAAACCCGCGGCAACGATATTCCCGACAAAGTGAAAAACACCGAATTCGAGGATAAGTACGGTTTTATTTCCGGACAAGACTACGGCGAGATGAAAAAGCTGGAATTTGCAAAGAAAAACGGGTTGCTTCTCAATCACGGCTACGACGAAACCAAGCCGGTTTCGGAGTGGAATATAGGAGATATGAAGGAGGCTGCCGCCTTCCGCGGAGGAGAGTGCCTGTCCGAAACCATGGAAAAGGGCGACGCTTACACGCCTCTTAAATGGAGATGTCACGACGGTCACGAGTTTTACGCAGCGCCCTATACCATTCTCAAGGGCGGTCATTGGTGCCCCCACTGCTGTCAGCCCGAGCCGTGGAATTACGATAAACTTTCAAAACATATTCCTTTTTACGCTCAGATATGGTATGATTCTCATGCAAGAGAAGAAAACAGAGTGTACCGGTTCGACGAAAACGGCAAAGCCGTGGTCGAGCGGTTTGAAAAGGAAAGCATTGTATGACGAAAATTATATTTTACGTTTTTTCCGGTACGGGCAACACCCTGAAGGTTGCCAAGGAATGCGCCGAAAAGTGCGAGGAAGCGGGTGCGGAAACGACGGTGTGCCGTCTGATAAAGGGCAAGACCTATCCGAGTATTTCCGATTTCGACACGGCGGTCGTGTCGTATCCCGTCTACGGCTTCAACGCGCCGAAGCCCGTACTGGAATTTATGAAAACGCTCCCTGACCTGAAGGGGAAAAAGGTTTATTTCCTTATGACCTCGGGGGAACCGTTAAAGCTCAACAACGCGGCTGCCGCGAGACCGTGGGCGACCGTTCGGAAAAAGGGCGGGGAGCCGTCCGGCTCCTTCCGTTTCGTCATGCCGTACAACATCATCTTCCGCCACAGCGATAAAATGGCGGCGCTTATGTGGCAAACCGCGCTTGAACGCCTTCCCGCCGTTGCAAGTATTATTGCAAACGGAGAAAAATCCGGTCTGGGCGCAGGTTTGGGGAAACGGTTCGTATCCCGTATAGTTTCCATTGAGCACCCCGCGTTCCCCTTAATCGGCAGAGGCTTCAAGGTGACGAAGGATTGCGTCGGGTGCGGCAAGTGCGCCACTTTATGCCCGCAGGTCAACATTAAAATGGCAGGCGGCAGACCTAAATTCGGCAAGGAATGCGCAGGGTGTATGGCTTGTTCCTTCAGCTGCCCCGTGGACGCGGTGAGAACGGGTATCTTAAACGGCTGGCGCGTCAACGGAGCTTACGACTTTTTGGCGGCTCCCGCAACCGAGGACGAATTCTGCAAATATCTTAAAAAGACGTATATCGATTATTTCCAAAACGATAAAACTGTGTTAAAATAAAAGAATGAAACGCAGAGTTCTTATTGCAGAGGACAACGCTGAGTTGTCCGATATGGCGCGCAATTATTTAATGCGTGCGGATTACACTGTTTATCAGGCGTTCGACGGCAGAGAGGCGGTAGAAATGGTCAGGGCTTTAAACCCCGACCTTATTTTACTTGACGTTATGATGCCGGAGCTGGACGGGTGCGAGGTTTGTCGGACGGTGCGGGCGGGAAATAACATTCCTATAATCGTCATGTCGGCGAGAACCTCCGAGGAGGATAAATTCGAGCTCTTCGACGCAGGGGCGGACGATTATCTTACAAAACCGTTTTCCTTTAAGGAAATGGTGGTGAGAGTGGCTGCCCAGCTCAGGCGTTATTACGAATTCTCCGCGCCGAAGCAGGACGTAAGACGGGAGGGCAACCTCGAGATAAGAACGGAAGAGATGACGGCGCTTGCCGGCGGGAAGACGCTTCCGCTGACGGCTAAGGAATTTAAGCTTCTCGATACGCTGACGGAGAACGCAAACAGGGTCATTTCCAAGCAGAAGCTTATCGACCTCGTTTGGGGGCCCGAGGAGTACATTGACGAGAACACCGTAGCGGTTACGGTCGCGAGACTCAGGGAAAAACTCAAAAAAGAGCAGACGGATTTTATAAAAACGGTGTGGGGTATCGGTTATAAATGGCAAAAAGACTGAGCGTCGCGGAAACCGCGGCGATAGAACGCGAACTTAATAAGCTTGCCGAGGGAAGCGTGGCTCCCATATCCGTCGTGGGGCTTTCGCCGCAGACCGTAAGGGTGCTTAAAGCCGCCCGCGACAAACAGCACTCCGTGGAAAAACAGCTCATTACCGAAAGAAGCAAGTCAAGAGTTGCGATTGCGGGTGTTGCGCACGATTTGAAAACCCCTATAGCCGTAATTATGGGCGCTGCGGAATCGGCGAAAGACGGCTTGAACGACAAGGATTATCTGGAGATAATAAGAGACAAAGCCGCGCAAATGAGCGAGACGGTCGGGAGCATCGTCGAGGCGGCACGGCAGGAAACCCGCGCCGAAAAGACGATGAAGGAGAGAATTCCCGCGCGGGCGTTTTTCAAAACTCAGATTTTACGGCATAAACCGCTTGCCGAAAACCGCGGAATCAAACTGAAAATCGAAAAAATTCCCAACGTCGACGTGGAAATCGACGTGGTAAAAATGGCTCGCGTCGTGCAAAATCTCATAACCAATTCCTTAAAATACACGGACAGCGGCGGAAAAGTCCGCATAAGATTCGATATTTCCCGAAAACGCCTTAAGGTGACGGTTTCCGACAACGGGCGGGGTATCGCGGCGGAAAATCTGCCGTTTGTTTTCGACAAGTTCTATATGGAGGACGCTTCGCGTTCCCGCGGCGGCTCGGGGCTCGGGCTGTACGTTACCAAGGACATAATCGAAGAGCACGGCGGCACAATCGGAGTCAAAAACCGCTTCGGCGGCGGCTCGACCTTTTGGTTTTATATTCCGCTTGCCGATAAAGTCGTGGAAGACGAAAAGGAGAGAAGGAGGGTCCCCGCGAGCGTCAGAATACTTCTGACCTGCATTTTCTTCTTTGCC
>CAYXBO010000088.1:0-5733 GCA_964463195.1 uncultured Christensenellaceae bacterium
CCCCGAGGGTGGCGAAAGATAAAGACATGCCGAATAACACCGCAAAAATTGCAGTTACAATTAAAATTATTGTAGATTTGACTTTCTCTACAGCTTTCATACGTTACTTAAGTATCCTTATATATGGCATATTACGCCACTTATACATATTTATTTTAATGCCTAATTCCTTTTTCGTCAACTCATTTTATTTTTCAATTTTTTCCTCTTCTCAAATTATACGGGTCGGGTATTACTTGATTACAATTCAAAAATGCGATATAATGTTTATATTCCATTGGGAGTAAACGTTATGCAGAACAAAATCAAGGTTTTTGAAAGTAAACGGGTTCGTACCGTTTGGGACGCAGAAAAGGAAGAATGGTTTTTTTCCGTCGTCGATATCGTGGGCGTTCTGACGGATAGCGTCGACCCGCTCGCTTATTGGCGAAAACTAAAACAACGGCTTAAATACGAAGGAAACGAAACCGTGACAAATTGTCACGGGTTGAAAATGCCCGCCGCCGACGGCAAAATGAGAATGACGGACGTTCTCGACACCAAAGGGGTTTTGAGGCTTGTGCAATCTATCCCCTCCCCTAAAGCCGAACCTTTCAGAATGTGGCTCGCAAAAGTCGGTAGCGAACGCCTTGACGAAATAGCCGACCCCGAAAAGGCAATTATACGCGGAGCCGATTATTACAGGGAAAAAGGATACACCGAGGGTTGGATTAACCAACGCTTACAAACCATCCGTATAAGAAAGGACCTGACCGACGAGTGGAAGGCAAGAGGTGTTGAGGAAGAAAAGGATTACGCCATTCTGACCAACGAAATGACCAAAGCATGGAGCGGTATGACCGTCGGCGAATACAAACAGCTTAAAGGTCTGAAAAAAGAGAATTTGCGCGACAATATGACGAATATAGAACTTGTTCTCAATATGTTAGCTGAAGTAACAACTACGGCAATCTCAAAACAAGAAGAGCCCGAAACGTTTGAAGAAAATAGAAAAATTGCCCGCCGCGGCGGCAATGTCGCTAAGGATACCCGAACAAACATTGAGCACCAATTAGGTAAATCGGTAATCTCGCCCCTGAACGCAACAGATAAACCCGCCCTCGAAATCAAACCTTCCGAACCCGACGACGAATAAAATAAGCGGCGCATTTTTAGTTCTCCCACACTCTCCGTAATTGCGCAAATTTGCTTTTGGCAAATCTGATGAGGGACTAAGTTTTTTATAAATCTATAAAAGCGTATATGCATACGGTTAATAATATACGCTATACGGAAACTACGAATGGGAGCAGCGCGACGAAGCAATCCAGTTCCACATAGCACCACCTGCCCACACAAGCAGCTTTTTCAATCAAGTACCTCTTCACTTTTCACTCTAAATTATTACATCAAATGATAAGGGGGAATCCTTATGAGTAAGGGGTGCGGGGAAAGAGGTTCCCCGCGTTTAATTAAAATATCCTTATTACCCGTCCGCGCATGTTCGCAAGTTTGCGCGGACTCCCGCCCCGAAGGGGCTATGCCTCAAGAAGCGAGTGGGGGTTCGCCCCTGCCTCGCAATCAGGGGCGACACATTTTTTTGGTACTTTTTTGTTGTGCCACAAAAAAGTACGCAGTTATATCACCGAAGGAGAGCGCAAATATGACTTATAACGAACTCGAAAATTTATTTATAGACCTTAAAGCCGAAGGACTTCCCATATTTACCATAGGGAAAAGCCTGTTCGGGCAGGAAATCTACGCAACTCACACCGGAAGCTACAACGGCAAGCAGCTCATAGTTCAGGGCGCAATCCACGCAAGGGAATGGATAACCGCGCGGCTTGTAACCGAGCTTGCGCGCTATTACTATACCAGAACTCCGGTCGGAGGGATATATTTTATCCCCGTAATGAACCCCGACGGCGTGCAGCTCGTTCTGGACGGTCCGGATTTCGTGCGCTGTAATTCTACGAGGGACTTTCTCATAGGAATTAACGGAGGCTCCGATTTTTCGCAGTATAAAGCCGACGGCAACGGCGTCGACCTCAACACTAACTTCGACGCGCGGTGGGGAACGGGTGCGCAAAACGTCTTCTGCCCCGCAGCGGAAAGCTTCGTGGGCTACTACCCAGACAGCGAAAGAGAGGTCAACGACCTCATCCGCTTCACTTTAAAGAACAATCCCGCCGCAACAATCTCATATCACACCAAGGGGCAGATAATATATTACGGCTTCGAGGGGCAGAGCGAGGCTTCCCTCTTAAGAGACAAAAGAATAGCCGACCTTATCGCGCAATCTACCGGCTATTTCCCTGTAAAAACCGCAAATTCTTCGGGTGGCTACAAGGATTGGTGCATAGAAAAACTGGGCATTCCCGCTTTCACCATAGAAACGGGCGCGGACTACCTCGCCCACCCGATAGGCGAAGAGAGCCTTCCTCAGATGTTCGAGGAAAACAAGGACGTTCCGAGTATAGTTTTAAACAACGTTTAAATCAATCCGAAAGTATTACCGCGGAATAAGGCGGTAAGGTCAACGCACCCTCGAGGCTGTACTTATAACCGGTTATCAAATCGGTTTTTGAGCCGCGGAGAGCGTCGTGGTAAAAGTCGTGCGGGCACCCTTCGACGTTTGCGGCGACGAGGATGTTTTTCCCGTTCAGGGAGCGCTCGAAAAGAAGGTTTTTATTGCCCTCTCTTAAATTCTTGTAACCGCCGTAAACTAAAGCCGGCTCGGACCTTCTTATCTCGGCAAGCCGTGCTACGTGGTCCGTAAGGTCGTTCCAAAGAGGTGCGTCGAAGCATTTCCGAAGCGCTTCGTCTCCGTCTTTTTTATCGCCCTCCGCGCCCCACTCGCTGCCGTAATAGATATAAGGAACTCCGCAGAAGGCAAACAGCAAGGTATACGCAGTTTTCAGTTTGTTCTTATCGGTGAGAATGGTGGCAATCCTCGACACGTCGTGGTTATCGAGAAAGGTCGCAAGCTTAAGCCCTCTGTAAACGCACCACTGCTCGTAGCCGAACTGGCGGTTCTGCGAATAGGAAATCTCGTAAAGGTTGTCGGAGTTCAACGCCGAGTAGAGACTTTTATAGAACTCGTAATTGGTTACGGAATTAAGCATATCGCCGTTCACCAACTGATTGTAATCGCCGTGGAGCATCTCTCCCATGAGATAAAATTCCGGTTTTTTATTATTCGTGAACCACCTGAGCTCCCGCATGAAATCGCGGTTCAGGCAATACGCGACGTCCAGTCTCAAGCCGTCGATACCGTATTCGTCAATCCATTTCGCGACCGCCGAAAAGAGATAATCGCGAACCTCGCGGTTGTCGAGATTGAGCTTTACGAGCTCGTAATGTCCTTCCCACGCCTCGTACCAAAAGCCGTCGTTATAGACGGTGTTGCCGTCGAACGACAGCTTAAACCAATCCTTATATCCGGAATTCCATTTGTTCTTTATGACGTCCTGAAAGGCGAAAAATCCCCGCCCCACGTGATTGAAAACGCCGTCTAAGACCACGCGTATCCCTTCTTTATGCAAGGCGTCGCAAACCTCTTTTACGTCCGCGTCCGTCCCCAAACGGCAATCGGGACGCATATAGTCGCGGGTGTCGTAGCCGTGCTTATCGCTTTCAAATATCGGCGAAAGATATACGGCGGTTATACCTAATTTTTTGAGATGAGGTATCCATTCTTTGATTTTAAGTATCCTATTCGCTAAAATACCGTCGTTATAAATCGGGCAGCCGCAAAATCCCAAAGGGTAAATATGATAAAAAATCGCCTCGTCAAACCACATAGTAAGTCTCTCCTGGAAGTCAGTAGTAAGTTATATATACTTTACAGTAATTCCGTACGAAAGTCAAATCAGGTTAATAAGCCGTGCGGTAATCTCGGTTAAAATTTGTCCAATTCATCGCTAATTTCGTCTTCGATAGCTCTATACGCCGCATCCCGTTTATCGTCAAATCCGCCGGGATTTCTTCCATAGTCGGTTGATACCTTGCGGTTATGCGCCCGTGCCATACCTGTTATTAATTGCATTTCGAGCAGCCCTCCGTATTCCTCCATATCTTCTGACGCCTGCCCCCACTTCAATACGATGCAAATTATCAATATTACACAATAAATTGTGTTGAGCGTTATTATAAACCAATGAGCGCTACCGAACATATTATATATCATAACTCCCAATCCCAGTAAAGCAAAGCCTGCAACAGCGGAAAACGTCCCTTCTGTAATTTTGACCGCATCTGCATCGGTAAATATCGAGACTACAAAGGTGACGATATATGGCAATACTACTATTCCTACCCCTACACCGATTGAAATAAACACTGTCCACAATTTACCGAATATGAAATAAATCCATACGGCAACGCCTACGGAACCGAGCGTTCCGATGATTGAACGCATTACCAAACTCAGGCAAGTTACAGCCGCAATTCCTACATGTAGTGTCAGCAGAACGTTAAGCATTATGTTTTCCATAGTTTTGTCGGTTATCTCTTCGTCCGTCCACATCAATTCCGCCAATTCGTCCATAGAATATCCGGTAAATGACGGACATAAATAACAAAGAACAACCGGCGCAAAAATAAGTACCAGCATTACTATAGCTATTATCCAACGAAAAACTCTCATAGTTTCCGTATCCTCCTTTTCTCTTCTGCCTATATTAAAATTCTTGTTTTAGAACGGCGTTTCTTTTCAATATTATATTTAGGTCAATAGACCTATGTCAAGACTTTTGACCTAACAAGTTCTATTATATCCTTATGAGTTATAGCGAGATAATCAAGGAAATACTCGAGGAAAACAACCTCAGTCAAGCTGGTATGGCTCAAAGACTTGGCGTAAATCAGACTACGGTAAGTCAATGGATTTTAGGGAAAAAGAAACCGGGTTACGACAGCATTTACCTTATTTACAAAAATTTCGGAATAACGCCAAACCAACTTTTCGGTTTGGAATAATTGCTATTTAGGAATTCCAAACAACTAAATACGGGATAACAAACAAAAAAAATAGCCGCTCTTTCCGAGCGGCTTAAAATTGACTTTTATTAAATTTTCTTCTTCAGTATTAAGAGACTATCTGCTCTTCTTTCTGAACTCGTTGTTATCGCACTTCGGGCAGGGCGGCATTTTGTCCTGCGCGTCAAGCTTTATATCCGTACTGCAATTAGTACAACTGTAGCAACCCTTACCGGGTTTCTGACCTGTTTTGTAAATTTGTTTAGACATATTTGTTTTCTCCTGTAAGCGAGGATTTACCCTCATTACTTATTATCGGAAGAAAACGGAATTTAAAACAAATCTACCTTTCCAAGTTTTGCCGACCGCCTACGCCATGCGTATTGTGGCGATTTTCTGTTCCTCAAGCGGTCTGTCGTTTGCGTCTGTTGCGACGGTTGCAATGCGGTCTACGACGTTCATTCCCTCTTTGACTTCACCGAACGCCGCATACTGTCCGTCGAGAAAAGTCGCATCGGCGTGGCATATAAAGAATTGCGACGACGCGGAATCCGGCATCGCGCTTCTCGCCATGGAGATAACCCCTCTTTTATGAGACAGGAAATTCGGCACGCCGTTCTGTAAGAACTCGCCTTTTATGCGGTTTTTGCTTCCGCCCATACCCGTGCCCTTGGGGTCGCCGCCCTGTATCATAAAACCGTCTATCACGCGGTGAAATATGAGTCCGTCATAGAACTTTTCCTCAACGAGCTTCTTGAAGTTCGCAACGGTTAT
>CAYXBO010000089.1:0-5723 GCA_964463195.1 uncultured Christensenellaceae bacterium
GCGAAGCCTATGTCGGAATTGCCTCCGTCGTAGAGTTGCGCCGTATATTTTTTTCCGTTTTTTCTGTAGTTGACTCTGAGAGTTATGCGGTCGAACATTTAACGGTATCTGCTCCTTTAATTGAGTTTGGTAACTATTGCCGTAGGAATAAGCGCGAAGCTCAGCTCGTAGGTCTTATCCGGATAGAACATGTTGTTTTCGTCGGGAAGAGGTCCGCATGCGTTGGAGCCCACTCCCTGCTGGAACGCGTCGATATTGAGATAGACCGATTCGCTGTCCTCCGCGTCCTCTGGGTGCGCCGAAGCGGCAATTCTTATATCCGAGCGGCGTCTTACCGAAAAGCTGAAGGGATTGCCCACTGCGATTGCGATAAAGCCGTGTCCCGTATCGTTCTTGACAGTCACGAACCTCGTGTCGGCACGGGCGCCCGATTCCTGCGGTTTAATGTAGAACTCCTGCAAACCGTCCACGTTTTTCTCGTACAGTCCGATGGGCGTGTAGGCTTTCATGTCGCCGTAGCTCTCGTCGCGTCTGCCGTACCATATGACGTCGTCGAAGTCCTTTGAAAGCTCGATGGTCTTTCCGAATCTCGGAAGCGCGGGAAGCCGTCTTTTAAGCGGCATTATCTGAGACGCAATCAATATCTTTCCGTTGGGGAAGAACAGATAGTTATCCTCGACGGCGAACAACTCTTCGAGCTTGCGGTTTACGAGGCGGGTTTCGATTTTAACGTTTACGTTGTCCTCTATTTCCTCCGCCGAAACGTTAATTACGCGGATTTTATAGTCGGTGTACCCCGCCTTTTTCCATTTACTCATGATATAGATGTCGTTATCCATCGGAGCGCGGAAGATATTAGTGAACATGCGGTTGCGCGATTCCTGCGCAAAGTTCTGCGAAATGTACTGCACCCCGCCGAACTCGTAGCTTATCATTGCGCCCACGGCTTTCTGGAAAACCGCTTTGCCGCCGTAGAAATGCACGGTTATATTGGAGCTGTTCTCAAAATATTCCGCCTGACTTCTGCGTTTTTTGAGAGTGACGGCGGAAACCTCTTCCGAAAGCGTCAGCTGTTCCTCGAAGCTTATCTCGCCCGTCTTTTTATCCACGTACTGTATGTTTAAGAACTTGTCTCCGCGAATATCCCCGAGGTCGTATTCAAAAATGTCGGATTCGTGAGGTTTCAGGCTGACCTCGGCAGTCAGTCTGTTTTCCACCGCGCCGTAAGAAAGAACCGTCATATTTATTTGGAAAACGTCGGTATTCGTAAAGTCCATACGGTTGGTGAAGCGTACCTTATCCTCTCCCAAAAATTCCGCTTCGATGGGACGGTAGGCGTATTTCATATTGTACGCTCCGGAAGAGGGGGTGCGGTCGGGTCGGAACAGTCCGTCGACGCAGAAGTTTGCGTCGTGCATATATTCGCCGTGGTCGCCGCCGTAGGTGTAACGGACTGGACCGTCCTCGTGGTAAACTGCGTGGTCGCAGAATTCCCATATACAGCCGCCCATAACGGACGGGAAGTCGTAAAAGACCTTCATGTAGTCCTCGAGACCGCCGGGACCCACGCCCATTGCGTGAGCGTATTCGCAGAGAAAAAACGGCGCGGAGGTCGTGAGCTCCACTCTTTCTTTATTGGAATGCTTATAGGTTTTTTCGGCAATGGAGCGTACTCTTACGGGGTCGGAGTACATTTCGCTCATTACGTCGTAACGCACTCTTTTGGTTCTGCAAGCAGCCTCGTAGTGTATCGGGATATGAGTAAGCTGTTTGAGGTTCTCGTAACAATAATCCTGACACTTTATGCCGCCCGCCTCGTTACCAAGCGACCACATAATAACGGACGGAGCGAGCTTATCTCTCTGATACAGCCTTAAAACTCTGTCCCAATAATGGTCCTTCCATCTGAGGTCGTCGGAAACGCTGTTTATCGTATGGAACAAGGAGCGCCCCATACCGTGGGTTTCTATGTCCGCCTCGTCGATAACGTAGAGACCGTGCTTATCGCACAGCTCGAGCATTACGGGGTCGGGCGGATAATGGGACATGCGGAAAGCGTTTCCGCCGAACTTTTTCATAAGGAGAACGTCCCTCTCCAAATCGTCGGCGGTCATGACGTAGCCCGTCTTCGGGTCGCTGTCGTGGTGGTTTGCGCCCTTGATTTTTACGGCTACGCCGTTCACCTTGAAGACGTCGCCGTCTACGATAACCGTCTTAAAGCCGACGGCTTTTTTGACGCATTCTTTTAGCTCCCCGTCAACGAGAAGCTCGTAGTACATATCGTAAAGCTCGGGGTGCTCGGCATTCCATTCCCTGACCTCGAGGCCGTCCCATTCGCAGGAAGCGACGTCGCCGTTTACCGCGTCTGTGGTTTCTCTCAGAACCTCTCCGTCCTTTTCCAGCCTGAATCTCACTTCCGCGCCTTCGGGGAAAGGAACGGTAGCTTCGGCTTTTACGTGATAGCCCTCTTTCTCTCTTCTCGTTTTGAAATCTATGTCGAAAATGAAGTTCTTGTCCTCGGTGATAAGAAGTACGTCGCGGAAAATTCCGTTGGCGCGGAACATATCCTGACACTCGAGATAGGTGCCGCTGCACCACTTGTGCACCACCAGTAAAAGCTCGTTGGCGCCCTCCTTAAGGTACGGCGTCAAATCGAATTCGGCGGTGTTGTGGGAGCCTTCGGAATAGCCTACGAACATTCCGTTTGCGAAAACGTCCAGACTCCCCGCAACGCCGAGAAGACTGAGTATGTATTTGTCGTGCATGCGGGTCAGGTCGAACACCTGTCTGTAGACGCCTACGGAGTTGGAAGCGTTTCTTATATCGAGAAGATTGAGTCCCTTTTTGCCGTACGCGTCAAACCCCATATAGTGAAAACGCCCGACGATGTCGGTCGGAACCTTGGGAGGACGGACGCCGAACGGATATCTCGAATTGAGATACATCGGGGGCTCGTAGCCTAAGTTCTGCCAGCAGCTCGGCACCTCGATGGGCTTAAACTCGACTTCCGCCGTATCGAAATTTCTGGGCATGAATTTTTCCGAACGGTAAAACGCAAAATCCCATTCTCCGGACAGAACGACCACTCTGTCGGACTTATAACGCGCGGTTTTTATATCGGCTTCGTCCGCCGCTTCCCTTGTGGAAAAAGGAATGAAATAGGTGCGCGGAGGGAATTTGTGTTTTTCAAAAATTTCAAAAGTGGAAAAATTCTTGTTTCTTACGTCGTATAACATATTGAAGTCTCCGGATATTTCGTTATTATTAGTATAGCATACGCACGCGCGATATAGCAATATCATATTTTAATCTATCTCAAGATACTACTTGACTAAACACCGTTCCGACAGTAAAATTATAGAAAAGGAGAGAAAAATGAACGAATTAAAAACCACCGTCAATTCGACTGTTCTGTTCTTTCTCGGAAGAGCTATGGACGCGGGATACCGCCTCGATAAGGATATCAGGAAAGAACTCGACGCGTTTCCCGACGGACACGTAATCAAATTTACCACTGCGGGCGACAACGCCGCCCTCGCTTTCTGGAAAGAAAACGGCGAAATCAAACGCCTGAACGGCAAAAAAGCCGTGGAAAAGGAAGCCGACCTCTGGTTTGAATTCAAAAACACGGCGGCAGCCTTCCTCACCCTCACAGGTCAGATAGGTATTGCCGAGGCGTACTGCCAGCACCGCATGCTCGTCTACGGCGACATTTACGCCGCAATGGGCGTGGTTCGCATTATGGATTCGGTGGAAAATTACCTTTTCCCGCAGTTTATGTCGAAAAAAATCTTGAAACGCCCGCCCGAAAAACACGTTTCGAGCTTAAGAATGTATATGGGCGTTATCTTCGGAGCTTAGGAGGAAGCAAAAATGTTACCTAAATATTACGAATTTCTCAATTCAGTCAAAATTCTTTCGGGTCAGAACGCCCTCGAGAATATCTCTTACGAATTCAAGATGCTCGGTTCCAAAAAACCGCTTCTTATTTCCGATGCCGTTCTGAAAAAATTCGGCGCAGTCGATACCGTAAAGGACGCGGTCGGCGATTCCGTCGACTTGAGTGTGGATTTCTACGACGTTCCGCCGGACAGCTCCGTGGTCGTCGTCAACAAACTCAAGGAAATTTATAAGGAGAACGGTTGCGACGGCATTTTAGCGATAGGCGGCGGTTCGGTTATAGACACCTCTAAAGGTCTCAGAATGCTGCTTTCTCAGAACGTGGACGATATCCTGAGCCTTGCGGGCAGCGAGATAATGAAAAAAGGCGTGAAAATACCCTTCATCGTCGTTCCGACCACCAGCGGAACGGGCAGCGAAGCAACTTTGGTCGCAGTCATCTCCAACCCAGAAAAAGGAGTCAAAATGGAGTTTATCTCCTACGAGCTCCTTCCCGACGTCGCGGTTTTGGACGGCAGAATGACTGAAACTCTTCCCCCTAAAACCACCGCTTCTACGGGACTGGACGCTATGGCTCACGCAATCGAAGCCTACAGCTGCATGCAGAAAAACCCCGTCAGCGACGCTTACGCCATCTGCGCAATGAGACTTATCGGCGAATATCTCCCGAAGGTCGCCGCAAACGGCAAAGACAGAGACGCCCGCCTTGCCATGGCAAACGCAAGCCTCATGGCTGGTGTTGCCTTCTCCAACTCCATGGTCGGCTTAGTCCACGCGATAGGACACGCCGCGGGCGGCGTCGCCCATATCCCCCACGGCGACGCAATGACAATCCTTCTCCCCTACGTCATGGAATATAACATGGAAAAATGCAGAGAGGTCTACTCTGATATCCTCCTTTACGTCGCGGGCCCCGAGGTCTACGCCGCAACCCCTGCCGATGCGCGCGCTGAAAAAACCGTCGAAGTCATCCGCACCCTTTCCGGAAAGCTCCACGACGAAACCGGACTTCCCGTAAAATTAAGTCAGGCAAGAGTTACGGAAGACCAGCTCGAAGCAATTGCGGAGAAAGCCATTAACGACGGCGCTATAATCACCAACCCCGTTGCGGCAAGCAAGGAAGACGTTTTGGAAATACTTAAAAAAGCCTTCTGATACAATTCAGAATATCCGAAATTTTACAAGGAAAAAGCCACTCTTTCGAGTGGCTTTTTTAGCAAAAATCAATCGCTACAATTACTTGCGTTCTTTAAGATGCTTTCCGCTCAACACAAACATTTCATACAGCATGCCGTCCGAATGCCCGCCTACATAAGAGCTTGTAAAATGCTTACCGTCATCACTCCCTGCCATTATAAACATATCGTAAAAGTAATCGTCTTTATCTGTAGATGGGTGTATACAATGCTCCCGCTCTATAATATACGACGAATAGTATTCTTCATCGGTAATATGACATTCGCTAATACAAAAGACTGTTCGGCAATATTTATTGTACCTCTTTATTTTAGTACGGGTACATTTATCCATATCTTTCCAATCAGCCTTTTTGGCTTTATACTTTTTCGACAGAAACGCATCTAATTCACTTAGAGTTGCGCTCCTGTCCCCTCTGAAATTAGGTAAGTATTTCCTGATTTCAGCGACAGTTTTGTTGAATTCCTCTATTGTAATTTTAGGACTTATAATGTAATAGTCTTCTAAGACGAAATCACCTTTATTCTTTTTCATAAAGCAGTCTCTTGATATTATCTTGTCCGTGTATATCCACAACCGCTCGCCGCAGGCGAGTGATTTCACCAAGCCGCAAGGCTTGATTTCAC
>CAYXBO010000090.1:0-3233 GCA_964463195.1 uncultured Christensenellaceae bacterium
AGCGCCGCTCGGCGTTCCGACTTATATTTCCCTCGAAGAGAGAATGGGCTGCGGCGTGGGCGCGTGCTTAACCTGTAGCTGCAAAATAAAAACCGCGGACGGCGACAAATACTTGAGAGTCTGCAAAGACGGTCCGGTCTTTCCGATTGAAAAGGTGGTGTTCTGATGGCTGATTTAACTACGAGCGTTGCGGGCGTTCAATTTAAAAACCCCGTTATTACCGCGTCGGGAACCTTCGGTTTCGGAAAAGAATACGCGGAGTTCTACGACCTGTCCCTTCTCGGCGGGCTCTGCACCAAGGGGCTGACCCTTAAGGAAAAGGCGGGCAATCCGCCTCACCGCATTGCCGAAACTCCGTCGGGTATCCTTAACTCCGTGGGACTTCAGAATCCCGGAGTCGAGGTGTTTCTTAACGAGTATCTTCCCTTTCTTAAAAAGCAGAACACTGTAATTATCGCAAACGTTGCGGGAAGCGTTCTTTCCGATTACGAGGAGATTGCAAGAAGAGTGTCGGTCGACGGCGTGGATATGATAGAACTGAATATCAGCTGTCCCAACGTCAAAGAGGGCGGGCAGGCGTTCGGCGTGCGTCCGTCGTCGGTTGAAGAGGTGACGGCGGCTGTCCGTAAAAACACCGCCAAACCGCTGATTGTCAAGCTCACCCCCAACGTTTCCAACATAGCCGACAACGCAAGAGCTGCCGAAGCGGGTGGCGCGGACGCGGTTTCCTTAATAAATACCGTCGGCGGTATGGCGATAGACGCCGTCAGAAGAAGACCCGTTCTCGCCAATATCTGCGGCGGACTGTCCGGTCCCGCGGTCAAACCGATAGCGCTTAAAATGGTTTACGAAACGCATAAGGCCGTGAAAATTCCGATAATCGGCATGGGCGGTATTATGAGCGGCAGAGACGTTGCGGAGTTCCTGCTCGCGGGAGCATCCGCAGTTCAGGTCGGCACCGCAAACATTGCAGAACCCATGGCGGCAAAGAGAATCGTCACCGAGCTGGACGATTTTCTGGACAGACAGCATGCGAGCGTGAAGGATTTAATCGGAGCGTTACAAGTATAAAATCAAACCTTATATAAAGGAGTACAGAACAATGATGACAGACAAAGAAGTTTTGGAAGTGTTTCAGAAGACCGGCGGAATTCTTAAAGGTCATTTCCTTTTGACCTCGGGTCGCCACAGCGATACTTATATGCAGTGCGCCAAGCTCTTCGTTGATACCGAATCCAGCGAAAAGCTCTGCGCGGCTCTTGCCGAAAAGCTTGACGGAGTGGAGGCGGAAGCCGTCGTATCTCCCGCAGTCGGCGGTATCCTTATGGGCTACGAGGTCGCGAGACAGCTTCGCGTACCCAACTACTTCATGGAGAGAGAGAACGGCGAAATGACTTTACGCCGCGGCTTCTCCATTAAGGAAGGGACCAAGGTTCTGGTCGTTGAGGACGTGGTTACGACCGGCGGAAGCGTCAAAGAGGTTATTGCAAAGCTTAAAGCAATGGGCGCAAATCCGGTGGCGGTTGCCTCTATCGTGGACCGTTCGGCTGGCGCCGTTGAGTTCGGCTTGCCGTTCTACAACCTCATTTCCATGAACGTGGTGAGCTACGAGCCCGAGAATTGCCCAATATGTAAGGAAGGGAAAATTCCTGCGGTAAAGCCCGGCAGCAGGTCTTTGAAGTAAGCGAATTTATCGCTTACTTCAAAGAATGAAATCAAACCGCGGTGCGGTTTGGTGAAATCGCTCGCTCTGCGAGCGGTGAAATCACTTGCTGCGCAAGCAGTGAAATCAATCGCTCCGCGATTGGTTGAGGATATTTATTTAAATTATCCTTGCAAAATGTATAAAATGCGTGTTTATGCATTGTATAATGTATAAAATACAAATATTTTGAATAAATTGTGTTTATTCGGTTGACATTATACGGTTGGCGTGTATAATTTAAGTAAAATAAGTTATTGAGAGGTTAGAACTATGGCAAAAAAGTATAATAAAGTTGTTCTTGCATATTCGGGCGGACTGGATACGTCCATCATTATTCCGTGGCTTAAAGAGAACTACGGCTGCGAGGTTATCGCAGTTGCCGGCGACGTAGGACAGGGCAAAGAGCTGTCCGGACTTGAGGCGCGCGCCAAAAAGACGGGAGCTTCCAAGCTTTACATTGCGGACCTTAAAGAGGAGTTCGTAAACGAATACGTGTTCCCGACGGTCAAGGCGGGCGCTGTTTACGAGGGCAAATATCTTCTCGGAACCTCCTTCGCGAGACCTATAATCGCGAAGCGTATCGTCGAGATTGCCAAAGCCGAAGGCGCGGACGCAATCTGCCACGGCTGTACCGGAAAGGGCAACGACCAGGTTCGTTTTGAACTGGCGATTAAAGCCTTTGCTCCCGAAATGGATATCATTGCGCCCTGGCGTATATGGGATATAAAATCGCGTGACGAAGAAATCGAATACGCAGAGAAGAGGGGTATTGAAATTCCCGTAACCAAGGAAACCAGCTACTCGAAGGACAAGAACCTCTGGCACCTGTCCCACGAGGGCTTAGACCTTGAAAATCCCGCAAACGAACCCGATTACGACAAGATACTTGAGCTCGGAGTTTCCCCAGAAAAGGCTCCCGACACCGCGGAATACGTTACCTTAACCTTTGAAAAAGGAATTCCGGTTGCTTTAAACGGCGTTAAAATGGGCGGCGTCGAGCTGATTGCAAAATTAAACGAGCTCGGCGGAAAGCACGGTATCGGTATCGTGGATATGGTTGAGAACCGTTTGGTCGGCATGAAGTCGCGCGGCGTTTACGAGACCCCCGGCGGCGCAATCCTTTACGCCGCTCACGCCGCACTCGAGGAAATCTGCCTCGACCGCGACACTCAGCATTTCAAACAGAAAATGTCCTACGATTTCGCCGACCTCGTTTACTTCGGAAAGTGGTACACTCCTCTCCGCGAGGCAATGAGTGCGTTTATCGACAGCACTCAGGAGGCGGTCAACGGAGACGTCAAGCTTAAGCTCTATAAGGGCAATATCATCAACGCCGGTATGACCAGTCCCGACAGCCTTTACGACGAGGATATCGCGACTTTTGCGGAAGACGAGGTTTACGACCAGAAGGACAGCGCGGGCTTCATAAATCTTTTCGGTTTGCCGATTAAGGTCAAGGCTATGAAGAACCAAATGAAAAAGGGTAAATAACATGGGTCTTTGGCAAAGCGGCAAAGGGCAGGATTTA
>CAYXBO010000090.1:3333-5683 GCA_964463195.1 uncultured Christensenellaceae bacterium
ATGAAAAAGGGTAAATAACATGGGTCTTTGGCAAAGCGGCAAAGGGCAGGATTTAAACGAAGTCTTTGCCGCATTGAACAGTTCTATAGCAGTCGATAAGAGAATGTTCCGCGAGGACATTCTCTGTTCGCTTGCGCACGCCGAAATGCTTGCGAAATGCGGCATCATAGGAAAAGAGGACGGCGAGCTCATCATAAAGGGCTTGAACGCCATTTACGACGACGTGCAGGAGGGGCGGCTGAAAATTTCCGAGGAGGCGGAGGATATTCACACCTTCGTGGAAGAGACGCTGACGGCGAGAATAGGCGACGCAGGTAAAAAGCTGCACACGGCGCGGTCGAGGAACGACCAGGTCGCGGTGGATTTCCGGCTTTACTGTCTCCATTTTATAAAGGAGAGGTTGCTTCCGCATATTAAGGAGCTGGCTTGCTCGCTCCTTACCGTTGCCGAAAGAAATACCGGAACGGTTATGAGCGGCTACACCCATCTTCAGAAGGCGCAGCCGATAACCTTTGCGCATCAGCTTGCGGCTTACGCGGCAATGCTTGAGAGGGATTACGACAGGCTTTCGGACGCTGCAAAGAGAATTGCGGTAAGCCCCTTAGGCAGCGCGGCGTTTGCGGGGACGACCTATCCGATAGACCGCAAAATGACCGCGGAGCTCATTTTCGGAACGGGTGCCGAGCCCTGCGGCAACAGTATAGACGGAGTTTCCGACCGCGATTTCGCAATGGAAACGGCGTCATGTCTTTCCATTCTCGCAGTGCACATGTCGAGACTTGCCGAAGAGCTCATTCTCTGGTCGAGTCAGGATTTCGGATACGTTAAAATGAGCGACGATTTTTCCACCGGCTCATCCATAATGCCGCAGAAGAAAAACCCCGACGGCGCGGAGCTCATCCGCGGAAAGACCGGCAGGGTTATCGGAAACACCACGGCGCTTTTCGTCATGATGAAGGGGCTGCCGCTTGCCTACAACAAGGATATGCAGGAGGATAAGGAGCTTTTGTTCGACGCGTTCGACACCGTCGATTTATGCCTACGTACAGCGGCTCCCATGATAGAGTCCATGACCGTTCTTGAGGAAAACATGCGAAGAGCGGCGGAGCTCGGGTATATCAACGCAACCGACCTTGCCGATTACCTCGTCAGAAAGGGAATGCCCTTCAGAGACGCGTACAGGTTAGTAAAAGACGCAGTTACGGTTGCCGCAGATAAAAACGTCGGATTGTCCGAGTTGACGCTTGCGGAGCTGAAGGCGGTGTCCCCTCTTTTTGAAGAGGACGTTTATCCGGAAATCGACCTTAAGGCGTGCGCCATGAAGAGAACCTCCTTCGGCGGCACGGGAAAGACGGAAGAGTATATAAAAGAGGCTAAACTCAAGTGGAAAACAAGATAAAAGTATTTATAGACGGACAAGCCGGCACGACCGGACTCAAGCTTCGGGAAAGAATGGCTCAACGTGACGACGTGGAGCTTCTGACGATAGAAGAGGAAAAAAGAAAGGACCCCGAGGCAAAAGCGGAAATTATGAACCGCGCGGACGCGGTATTTCTCTGTCTGCCCGACGCCGCGGCGCGGGAGTCCGTAACGCTCGTTAAAAACGACGAAACGGTTATAATCGACGCGTCTACCGCGCACAGAACGGAAGAGGGCTGGGCGTACGGCTTCCCCGAGCTTTCGGAAAAGCATCGGGCTGCCGTGGAAACCTCCAAAAGGATTGCCGTTCCTGGCTGTCACGCTTCGGGGTTTGCGGCGATAGTTTACCCGCTCGTTGCGGCGGGGGTGATTTCTGCCGATTATCCCGTATACGCCGCGGGTTTAACCGGTTATTCGGGCGGCGGAAAGAGCATGATTGCCGACTACGCAACGGGGCGCGACGACCTAAAGGCTCCGCTTCACTACGCGCTTTCGCAGTCGCATAAGCACCTCAAAGAAATGCAAGCCGTGTGCGGTTTGGATTACGCGCCCGTATTTTCGCCGATTGTGGACGACTATTTTGCGGGAATGACGGTATCTGTTCCGATATTCATGCGTTATCTTAAGAAGCCTGTGACGCTTGCGGAGCTCAGAGCGTTATACGAGGAGCACTATAAGGGGCAACGGTTCGTAAAAGTCGCCGAGCTTCCGGAGAAGGTTTCTCCGATAATAAACACCGGAACCAACGATATGACCGTTTACGTCGGAGGAAACGACGAGAGAGCCGTGGTTTACGCCTCCTTCGACAACCTCGGGAAAGGCGCTTCGGGTGCGGCGGTGCAGTGCTTTAATATAAGGTTCGGAATAAAGGAAGACAAGGGATTGTAAGGAGTAGATATGGAATTTGTAAAAGGCTCCGTTTGCGCGGCTA
>CAYXBO010000091.1:0-5643 GCA_964463195.1 uncultured Christensenellaceae bacterium
ACAAAGACAAAAGCCGCGAGTTTCAGCAACAAAGTTGCGAACTCGCGGCGTTAGTCCGTCTTTTTTGGTTCTTTTTTCTTCGCAGAAAAAAGAACACTCTTACACTATAAGATTTCTACCCGTCATTTCTTTGGGCTGTTCGACGTTCATCAGGTGGAGGAGCGTGGGAACGACGTCGGCGAGGATACCGCCGTCGGCGAGTTTAACGTCACCTGCTCCGATTACGGTCATGGGAACGGGGTTGGTCGTATGGGCTGTGAACGGGTTACCGTCCTCGGCTTTCATACAATCTGCGTTGCCGTGGTCGGCGGTTACGATACATTTGCCGCCCATTTTGAGAATGGCGTTGACGACCTTTTCCACTCCTTTGTCGACGGCTTCTACGGCTTTAATTGCCGCTTCCTCGACGCCGGTATGACCTACCATGTCGCAGTTTGCGAAGTTAAGGATAATAACGTCGTACTTTCCGCTCTCGATTTCCGCAACGGCGCGGTCTGCAACGGCAGGCTCGCTCATTTCGGGCTGGAGGTCGTAGGTTGCGACCTTGGGGCTGGGGATAAGAACGCGGGTTTCGCCTTCGTTCTCCTTCTCCACTCCGCCGTTGAAGAAGAACGTGACGTGCGCGTACTTCTCCGTTTCGGCGATACGGAGTTGGGTCTTGCCGATTTTCGAGAGGTACTCGCCCAAAGTGTTCTCCTTGGATTCGGGCGGGAATGCGGTGTGAATTCCGTAGTTGACGAAATTCGCGTCGTACTTGGTGAACCCGACGTAATAGGGATTGAGGAAGCCGGTTACGCGAGGGAAGCCGTCAAAATCGTTCTTAATAAACGCGCCGGTTATCTCTCTCGCTCTGTCGGGGCGGAAGTTGAAGAATATAATACTGTCGCCCTGCCCGACTGTTGCAACGGGATTGCCGTCCTTTTCGATTACGGTCGGCACTACGAACTCGTCGGTTACGCCGTCTGCGTAGCTCTTTTCGACTGCGGCTACCGCGTCCGTCGCTTTATTGCCGACGCCCTGAGTCAACGCGTCGTAGGCTTTGACAACGCGGTTCCAGTTGGTATCTCTGTCCATAGCGTAGTATCTGCCGTGAACGGTGGCGATTACGCCGATACCGATTTCCGCCATTTTGGCTTCAACCGCTCTCAGGAAATCCGCTCCCGATTTCGGCGGGGTGTCGCGCCCGTCGAGGAACGCGTGAACGTAAACCTCGTTAAGTCCCTCTCTTTTGCAGGTTTCGAGCAACGCGTAGAGGTGAGTCAGGTGGCTGTGAACACCGCCGTCGGACATAAGTCCCCAAACGTGGAGCTTCTTACCGTTTGCCTTGGCGTTTTGTATTGCGCCGAGGATAACCTCGTTCTTATAGAAGTCGCCGTCCGAAATCGCTTTGGAAATTCTCGTAAAGTCCTGATAGACGATACGTCCGCCGCCGATGTTTAAGTGCCCGACCTCGCTGTTTCCCATCTGACCGTCGGGAAGTCCTACGGACAATCCGCTAGCGCCGATAAGCGTCGTCGGGTATTTCTCAAACATTCCGTTAAGAAACGGCTTGTTTGCCATTTCCACCGCGTTATGCTCTTTGCGCTCCGATATACCGAAGCCGTCCATTATTATAATGCCGTAAGGTGTTTTCATAAAAAACCTCGACTTAGTATTTGACTACCGCCGCAAAATCCTCAGCCTTCAAGGACGCTCCGCCGATAAGTCCGCCGTCGATTTCGGGCATTGCCATGAGCTCGGAAGCGTTCTTCGGATTCATGCTGCCGCCGTACTGAATGCGCATTGCGCGGGCAGCGGTGCGGTCGTAAAGCTTTCTCAAGGTCTTTCTGATGTATGCGATGGTGGAGTTTGCGTCCTCTGCGGTTGCGGTTTTTCCGGTGCCGATTGCCCAAACGGGTTCGTAGGCTACGACAATTCTCTTGAGTTCGGCTTTCTCGATACCCTCAAACGCGCCCTGAATCTGGGTACGGAGAACGTCGTTCGTTTTGCCGGACTCTCTCTCTTCGAGGGTTTCGCCCACGCAGATGATGGTCTTAAGTCCCGCGCCGAGAGCCGCTTTGACTCTCTTGTTGACGGTTTCGTCGGTTTCGCCGAAATACTGGCGTCTCTCGCTGTGTCCGATTATGACGTAATCGACCTTCTGTTCAACCAACATTTGCGCGCTGATTTCTCCGGTAAACGCGCCTTTTTCCGCCCAGTGAACGTTCTGCGCGCCGAGCTTTATCTTGGTGCCGCGGAGCGCCTTTTTGGCGGTTGCCAAATCGGTGAACGGAACGCAAACCACGACTTCGCATTCGGCGTCCGCAACGAGAGGAGCGAGAGCCTTTATAAGGGCTTCGGTCTCTGCTTTGGTTTTATTCATTTTCCAGTTGCCTGCAATGATATTTCTTTTCATTATAATATCCTCCGATATTTGATTATTTTTCGTTAAGGCATGCAATGCCGGGAAGTTCCTTTCCTTCAAACAGCTCGAGGCTTGCGCCGCCGCCGGTGGAAATATGGCTCATCTTATCCGCAAAACCCAAGGTCGCAACCGCAGCCGCGCTGTCGCCGCCGCCGATAATAGTGGTGCATTTGCCGTTTAATTCGGCAAGAGCTTCGGCAATCGCAATAGTTCCTGCCGCAAGGGTCGGGTTCTCGAAAACGCCCATAGGTCCGTTCCAGATAACCGTCTTAGCGTCTTTTAACACGCTCGCGAAAAGCTCGCGGGTTTTAACGCCGATGTCAAGACCCATTTTGTCTGCGGGAATTGCCATGCTCGGGCAGTATTCAACGGAGATTTCCGCGTCAATCGGGTCGGGGAACGCCGCCGCCACCGCGGTATCTACGGGGAGATAAATTTTCTTGCCGAGCTTTTCGGCTTTTTCGAGCATTTCCGCACAGTAAGCAATCTGCTCGTTGTCAACCAGAGAATTTCCGACTTCGCCACCCTTAGCTTTGATGAAGGTGTAAGCCATACCGCCGCCGATGACGAGGGAATCGCATTTCTCGAGAAGGTTGGCGATAACCTTGAGCTTGTCGGCAACTTTGGCGCCGCCCAAAACCGCTACGAACGGACGAACGGGATGCTCCAGGGAGTCAGCCATAACGGAGAGCTCTTTCTCGATAAGGAAGCCGCATACCGCGTCCTTTACGAAGCCGTATTCCACGATTGCCGCGGTGGAAGCGTGGCTTCTGTGAGCCGTTCCGAACGCGTCGTTTACGTAAACGTCCGCATAAGCCGCAAGCTTTTTGCAGAAGTTCTCTTCTTTTCCTTCCTCTTCGGCGTGGAAACGGAGGTTCTCGAGAAGAACCGCTTCGCCGTCCTTAAGCGCCGCAACCTTCGCCTGCGCGTCCGCTCCGACTACGTCGGTTGCAAAGGTAACTTTTCCGTCCAAAAGCTGGTTAAGTCTGTCGGCAACGGGCTTTAAGGTGAGCTTCGTGATATCCTTCTTTGCCTTCTCGAGGTATTCCGCGGTGGCTGCAGCCTGTTCCGCCTCGGGAAGAGCCGCAACGGCTTTCTTTTCCTTCTTCGTCAAGGAAATTTTGTCCGAAAGCACGCTGTGCGGTTTGCCCATGTGCGAGCAAAGTATAACCTTTGCGCCCTGTTCCATAAGATACTTAATGGTAGGGAGCGCACCCATGATACGGTTTTCGTCGGTGATAACGCCGTTCTTCATCGGTACGTTGAAATCAACGCGTACCAAACATTTCTTGCCTTTGACGTCAACGTCTCTGATTGTTTTTTTGTTCATTGTTCGTCTCCTTATATAATTGTGGATATTGAATTTGAAATCTTTATAATCCTTCTTCCTCGTCGCACAGACGGTCGTACTCCGCAAAAATCCTGTCGATGAGCTCCTCGTCGGTCACGGGCTCGAAAACTTCGTCGTCCTCGCTCGATTCGTCGAGTATCGAACGGAATACGTATACGGTGTCCTCGGTCTCGTCGTCCATGAGCTCCACGGGTGCCATAATTAAATACCAGTTGTCGTCGTTTGGAATTTGCAGTTCTCCCAGAACCTCGAGAGTTCTCTCCAGTCCGTCTTCGTCGGTAAGAGTTATGAAATCTTCTTCGCTGTCAACGGCGTTTTTCAGCATTTCATCCATCTTTTTCTTATCGTCGGTCATTTTAAGCCTCCTTTATACCGTTTGATACGATTATACAACTTTTGGAAACTGCGGCGCAAGGTTTTTTTATAATAATCTGTAGATTTTTTTAAAAATCTCGGGAAATAGTCAATAAAACTGACAAAGTCGGGTTTTAGGCGTCAGCTTCGTTGACTTGAACGGCCGTTTAATGTATAATCCTTATTAATCTAAAAATTTTAAGGAGAACGCAAATGAGCGATTTCTACGTGCCTAAGGGCTACAAATCCAAACTCGACAGCTACGCAACACAGACCGCAATAGGGTTTTTGAAGCGCACTTTTGAAACCAAGCTTTCCAAATCGCTCAACTTAAAACGCGTGTCCGCCCCCCTTTTCGTCGAGCCTAACACCGGTCTGAACGACGACCTTAACGGCGTGGAACGCCCCGTAAGCTTCGACATAAAAGCCACCGGAACCACCGCCCAGGTCGTTCACAGCCTTGCTAAATGGAAGCGTATGGCTCTCTACAATTACGGATTTTCGGCGGGCGACGGAATTTACACCGATATGAACGCCATCCGCCGCGACGAGGATATGGATAACCTCCACTCGATTTACGTCGACCAGTGGGACTGGGAGCGCGTAATCTCTCCTTCCGACCGCAACTACGCTTTTCTCAAAGCCGTGGTCAGAAAAATAGTAAAAGCCGTTGTCGCCACCAAAAACGCCCTTAAAAAGAAATATCCCGAGCTCACCGAGGAGCTCTCCGATAAGGTATACTTCATAACCGCCGAACAGCTGCTTGAAATGTACCCCGACAAAACTCCCAAGGAGCGCGAAAACATAGTCGCTGAAAAATACCGCACCGTATTCGTCAAAAATATAGGCGGAATCATGAAGGACGGTTCCCGCCATGACGGACGCGCGCCCGACTACGACGACTGGACCCTTAACGGCGATATCCTATTCTACAGCGAAACCTTAAAACGCGCAGTGGAAATAAGCAGCATGGCAATCCGCGTGAACGCCGAATCTCTCGATAGACAGCTCACCCTCTCCGGTCACGACGAACGCCGTGCCCTTCTCTACCACAAAATGCTCCTCGAAAATAAACTCCCCCTCACCGTCGGCGGAGGTATAGGTCAGTCCCGACTCTCTATGCTCCTCCTCGAAAAAGCCCATATCGGAGAAGTTCAGGTCTCTATCTGGGACGACGACACCGTCAAAACCGCCAAAAAGAACGGTATAGTATTGTTGTAATATTGTACTTTTTTCTGCGAAGAAAAAAGTACGCAAAAAAGACGAAGATAAAGCCGCAAACTCGCAATTGCATTGCTCAAGTTTGCGGCTTTCGTCTTTGTTGGGGACTTATTTTTCAGTGTTTGCTATATCCAAACCTAATAAAACACCCAATCTGAATCCTTCGGAATAGTATATTTCTTTTTCTTCCGCCGCTAAATTGATTTCCGAATAAAAGTCTGGGCTTAGTAGAAAGATACTGAATTTTTTTTGCAATACTGTGGGGAACCTCTTTCCCCACGCCCCTTACTCATAATTACCCCTTATCGGGGTT
>CAYXBO010000092.1:0-5581 GCA_964463195.1 uncultured Christensenellaceae bacterium
GACGGACGCCTTGGAAACGTTGGTCAGAACCATGCGGTAAATTGTCGCGGTGGTGCTGACTTCGTAATCTTCCGCGCCCACGTTGACCGACAAAGTCAATCTGCGGACGTTATTGGTGTGGAAATAAATGGTCGTAGTCGTTAGGGCGCGTTTCTGCATTTCCTCGACTATAACTTCGTCGTTTCCGTCGTTGAAGTTTCCGTCCTCGTCAAAGCCTATCCAAAGTCCGCGGCTGTTCTCGCCGTCAACCGCGCTCATGTCGCCGGTCGAATAGGTGTAGATAAGCTTGTAATACGAATTGGGACGGACGTCGATTACCTTCTTTAAGGAAGCGTAGCCGCTGCTGTCGGAGGTCTTAATCGTTACGCCCTCGCCTTCCGCAAGAGTGAACGCGCCGTAACCCGCCGTTCCGGTAGTATACGCAGACCAGTTTTCCGAAAGGTAAACGTTGTCGTCGTCTTCGTCCTTTGAAGCAGGCGCGTTTAACGAGGTGTATTTTTCAAAAGTATCGAAAATAAGCACGGATTTATAGTCGCCTATAGTATCCGCGCTTCCTGCTTCGACTTTAGCCGCTTCAACCGCGGCAAGCGTTTCCGAGTTCACTTTCGTCGTGCAGCCCGTAAACAGCACCGCCGTTATAACGCAGCACACGACGAGAAGAACCAGCAATGATTTTTTCATCATAGAACCCCTTATGGTCGGCTTAGACGTTGCCGACGGTTTTTTGCTGTCTGACTTTTGCCGCACGACCGGTTCTGCCTCTGAGGTAATAGAGCTTGGCACGTCTGACAAAGCCGGCTCTTACCACTTCGATATGGTCGATTTTGGGGGAATGAACGGGGAACGTTCTTTCGACACCGACGCCGAAGGAAAGGCGTCTGACGGTAAAGGTTTCGCGGATGCTGCCGTTTTTCTTCGCGATAACGGTGCCCTCGAAAGCCTGCAATCTTTCTCTGTTACCCTCTTTAACTTTGACGAAAACCTTAACCACGTCGCCGACGTTAATCTGCGGCAAATCGGTTCTCAAAGCTTCTTTTTCCAGTTGGTCGATAATGTTCATGACTTACCTCCGTAAAAATACACAATATACGTGCGGATTTTGGATTTCGCCCTGTTTTCCCGACTTAACGTCGCGGGCATCCGTATAGGTCTATTGCAAAGTCTTATATATAATAACAAACAAATTCCTCGCGGGCAAGCGTTTTAACCCACTTTTCGCCGATATTTCTCTTAGCCCTCACGCCGAAAACAGGCGGATAGGATATGTAAGCCGAAGCTGCCCGAAGACGACTTCGGCGAACATATTTTGCATTGCAAAACACGAAGTGTCCTAACCGTACTGTTTTTGTGCTATATCAAGGCAAAGGAGTCGCAGTCGTAGCAGCGCTACGTCAAGCGACTTTAACGCAGAGAGAGCCGAAAACAGGCGGGTAGGATATGTAAGCCGAGGGCGGCTGAGGGCAAAAAAACTATTTCCACTTGCCGTAAAAGGCGTCCTCTATGTGCTCCGCCTTGTCGCCGAGAATTGCCACCACGTCGAAACGGATATCGCTCCACCTTTCCTCGCAATTCTCGAGATAGGCTCCCGTTGCCGCAATTATTCTCTTGCGTTTTTTAGCGGTTATCGCTTCCAAGGGGTGCCCCATTTTATCGGTTGCCCTGGCTTTCACCTCGACTATAACAAGAGTATTGCCGTCCATCGCAACAATATCCAACTCTCCTACGCCGTGAAAATTCACGTTTGAGGCGACGATTCTCATGCCCTTTGAAAGGAGTAGATTTTTTGCGGTTTCCTCACCCGAAATTCCGTCTTTTGCACGGTAAATCACGGCTGTTTTTCTCCGACGAAATTCTTGATGAACGTGCGCCTGTGAACGTCCGTTGCGCCGAATTGCTTTATCGCCGCAATATGCGCCGCCGAGCCGTAGCCCTTGTTCTTCTCGAAGCCGTAATCCGGATATTTACCCGACAGAGTAATCATCTCGCGGTCACGGACGACCTTTGCTATAATCGACGCCGCAGCTATCGAATAGCTGTTTGCGTCGCCCTTTATTATTGCCGTATAAGGCAAATTTAAATCGAGTTTTACCGCATCCACCAAAACGTGGTCGGGTTTTACGGAAAGACCGAGAACGGCTTCCACCATCGCGGCTTTTGTCGCGTTGAGAATATTTATGCGGTCGATTTCTTCGGGACTTTTGTGAACCAATTTATACGAAACGGCTCTTTCCGTTATTTCGGGAAACAGCTTTTCCCTCTTCTTTTCCGTAAGCTTTTTGCTGTCGTTTACGCCGTCAATCAGATTTTCCAAATCCATTATCGCCGCGCAAACTACGAGGTCGCCGGCAAGAGGTCCTCTGCCTACCTCGTCGACTCCGGCTATATATCTGCAACCGCTTTTAAGCAGCTCTCTCTCATATTTAAGAAGGTCTGTATTCATCCGTTTTTTCCAATATAATTTTTCCGAGGTACTGTTTTCTGAAGTCGGTGATTATCAACCGCCCTATTCTTTCGTAGTCGTATTCCCCGCGGATTTTAGGAACCCCTCTTTTATCTCCGATATCTTCCATAATTTCCGCTGAGGTTTTATCGAAATCGGAAATGCCGTAACGCTCCGTAAGCTTTTCGTGATACTCCGTTTTTATAAAAGATATAAATTCCGCTCCGAGCTCCGCTATATCCACCACGTCGTCTTTGACGGAACCTAAAAACGCCAGCCTTACAGCTTTCTTTTCATCGGAAAAGTCGGGGTAAGTCACTCCGGGACTGTCTAAAAGCTCCAGTCTTTCGCCTATTGCAACCCACTGTTTGCCGCGAGTTACTCCGGGGCGGTTGCCGGTCACGGCTTTCTTTTGCGGAACCAGACTGTTTATAAGCGTGGATTTTCCGCTGTTGGGAACTCCGACGACCATCGCTCTTACGGTTTTGGTCACGCCCTTTTTACGGAATTTTTCCGAAACCTCCGAGGTCAGTTCGTAAATTGCGCGGATAACCTCGTTTTTGTCGGTTTTCTGCGCGCTGTTGGAGGTTACGACCTTTTTTCCGCATTTTTCAAAACGGGTCTTCCATTTTAAAAGCTCAGCCCTGTCCGTCAAATCGGCTTTGTTGAAAACGTATAAAACCGGTTTCCTCTCGATAATTTTATCAAAGGCAGGAGACGTCGACGACATCGGCGCGCGGGCGTCCAAAACGTACACGACGCAATCCACCGAAGAAAGTTCGGCGTCGAGCATTCGCAATGCTTTAGTCATGTGACCGGGGAACCAATGTATTCTCATTTCTTCATAATGTCGGGGCGACGCTCGAGAGTTATTTTCTCGCTCTCCCGTCTCCGCCACTCTCTTATTTCCTTGTGATTGCCCGATAAAAGGACATCGGGAACTCTGAGCCCCATCCACTCGCAGGGTCTCGTGTACTGCGGATACTCCAAAAGTCCGTCCTCGAAGCTCTCCTCGTCGGTTGACTGCTCGCTTCCCAAAACGTCAGGGATATAACGCGCGACGGCGTTTATTACCACCAACGCGGCAAGGTCCCCCGAGGTCAGAACGTAATCGCCTATCGACAGCTCCTCGTCAATCTCCGTATCTATAATGCGCTGGTCGACGCCCTCGTAGCTGCCGCTCAGAAAAAGAAGCCGCTCTCTTTTTGCAAGCTCCTTAACCTTATTCTGGTCCAGCCGTTTCCCTTTCGGGGACATATAAATACGTAATGCCTCATGGTCTGGGTCGGCGGCAATTATTGCGTCGTAAATCGGCTGGGGGGTCATAAGCATCCCCGCGCCGCCGCCGAAAGCGTAATCGTCGCATCTCTTGTGTTTATCCTTGGAATAGTCTCTGATATTTAAGATATCCGTTTCAAATAAACCTTTTTTAATAGCCTTACCGATAATGCCGGACTCTAAAACGGTATAAACTTCGGGAAACAAGGTGAGCACGTCAATCTTCATAGACAGCCACCTTTTCCAGTTCTTCCGTATCCACGGCTACAGTTTTTGTCGACAAATCGATTTTTTTGATGACGGACTTCAAGGCTGGGAACATAAAATTTTTCTCTCCCTTAACCGCATACACGTCCGCGGCGCCGTTTTGTATCACGTCCTTTAATACGCCGAAAACCCTTTCTCCGTCGACGACTTTAAGCCCCTTCAGGTCGGCGACGTAGTATCTGCCGTCCCGAGGCTTAGGCGCGTTTTCTCTGGATACTGTCAGCGAAGCGCCCCTCAAGGTTTCTGCGGCGTTACGGTCGTTTATTCCCGAAAGCTTCAGAAAAACGCAGCCGTCGGACACTCTGACGCGCTCGACTCCGTAGTTTTTACCGTCCGCATAAAGCGACGAAACCCCGACGAAGTCGTCGGGTGCGTCGAAATAGTGGGCTATTTTTATTTCGCCCTTTATGCCCTGCGGTCTCAGCACTTTGCCGATAAGGAGCATTACCTGTCCTCTATCGACACCGTGCACTTTCTGTCGGTCGAAATTGCCTTGGCTTTAACGAGAGTTCTGATTGCCTTGGCAATTCTTCCGCCGCGACCGATAAGTCTTGCGATATGTTCTTTATCGACCTTAACTTTAATTTCAAGCTCGTCGTTTTCCTCTATCGTCACGAGGTCGTAGCTCTCCCTCGGGATAAAAGACTGAACGAGAAAATCTACCAATTCTTGCATAGTTTCTCCGGATTACGCTTTTTTAGCGGCTTTTTTGTCGGCGATAATGCCCTCTTTCTTGAGCATATCTCTGACTGTATCTGTGGGTTGCGCACCGTTTGCAATCCATTTCTTTGCAAGCTCTGCGTCAATTCTCACTTCGGCGGGATTTTTGGTGGGGTCGTAAATTCCGATTTGCTCAAGATAACGACCGTCTCTTGCCTGTCTGCCGTCTACTGCTATAATGCGGTAAAAAGGTGCTTTCTTTGCTCCCATTCTGGTAAGTCTGAGTTTAACTGCCATTGTTGTTTGTCCTCCGAATATTGTTGTTTAGTGTAGTTTTCCGTTGCTATAGCAACATATTTGTTTGTTTAAAACGGTAAGCGGCGTTTTCCGGACGAGAACATATTCATCATTTTTTTCGTCTGCTCAAACTGGTTGACCAAACGGTTTACGTCCGCGACTTCGGTGCCGCTTCCCTTAGCTATTCTTCTTCTTCTCGACGCGTTGAGAATGTCCGGATTACGTCTTTCCTTCGGCGTCATAGATTGGATTATAGCTCGCATTTTATCTATTTGTTTTTCGTCTACGTTCAGGTTCTGTCCTCTGAGCTTATTTCCGAGCCCCGGAATCATACCGAGCATATCCTGCATGTTACCCATCTTTTTTATGCTCGCCATCTGCTCCATATAGTCCTCGAGGTCGAAAGTGTTTTCCTTCATCTTCTTGGCGAGCTTTTTTGCGTCCTCTTCGGTTATAGCTTCCTGCGCCTTTTCGATAAGGGTCAGAACGTCGCCCATTCCGAGAAGTCTCGAAGCCATGCGGTCGGGATAGAACGGTTCGAGGTCGGTCATTTTTTCACCGACGCCACAGAACTTAATCGGTTTTCCGGTAACGGCTTTAACGGATAACGCCGCGCCGCCTCTCGTATCGCCGTCGAGC
>CAYXBO010000093.1:0-5565 GCA_964463195.1 uncultured Christensenellaceae bacterium
GATACGTCATAGTCGTCTTCCGTTCCCCAAGCAGCCAATGAGCCGGGCTTGAAGCCCACCATTACGGGATACTCTCCCACGTCTGTGCCCTTCATTGTGCCTATTGCTTCCATAACTTCCTCGTCAAACCAATCGACGGTGAACTCAAACGTTATCTCTTTTCCTGTATGGCGAACCCCTATAATAAGGTCGTCTCCGGTCGGTTTCTCGTAGAAATTCTCCGGCGGGTCGGCAAGCGGGTCGGTTCCCGTTCTGAACATATACGGTGCGGTGACCTCGGTTGCCTGTCCTTTGTAATTGATTGCAACGTTGCCCTCAAACCCCTCTTTGAGTTGCAGAGAAATAGTATAATACGTTTCATATTTGAGAATGGTGTTAATCTCCAGATTCTCGCCCGTTTCATACAATTTCAGCACGTAATCGAAATATTTTTCTACGGTTTCAATCTCATTGGAATCGAGCTCGGGGCGGCTGTTTTCGGTGCCGTCAATCCACCCTTCCGCATTGAGAACGAGCTGCTCAATCGTGAGCGCAATCTGATAGGACCCACGCCCGTTATCGGACCATTTGACGTTATCCTTCGTACCGCCGTTGCTTCTGTTCATGCCGTACTTGAACTGTATCAGTATGCGGTAACGCTCAACGTCCACGAAATGCCAGCTGCCGTCGGTCTGAGGAACCGACTCTCCGATTTTGTCTAGAACCTGCACGTCGAAATACTCGGCAAAATCGTCGGGCAAATTGGTAATCTGATTAAAACTGTACCCGTCCACGTCAAAAGGCTTAGTCTGTTTGGCTGAGGCTTTATCGATTACGAGAGGTTTGATTTCCCAAACGAGGCGGTCTGAGAGTCCGCCGGCGAAGACGAGGTCGCCGTAGTTGCCGCGGTTGGGGTTGGTTTCGTCGATGGCGAAGGTGGTAACGTGAGATTCAGCATCGGAATACTCTCCGGTATCCCCGCCGTAAACAATGAGCTCCTTCATTCCTTCGGGAATACCGTTGAGGAAAACGCTGTATTTTACCGGTGTTCCGTCGACTATGGAAAACTCAAATGAGCTGTCGGTGTTATAATTCCACGTAACCGCGGACAAATCCGGCGTATACGGCAGGATTTCCCAAATAAATTCCACGTCCTCGGGCACGTTGTAATTGAGGGTATCCCTGACCTCGAAGCTGACGACCACGCGGTACTTCCCTGCGTTGGAGCCGCTGAGGTTTTCTTCGGTATCTGAGGTATAGACGACGGTCAGTCCGTCCACGTTGCCGCCGGTAAAGGAAAGCGTATGCTCGACCTTATATGCGTAAACGTACGCCTCGGTATATTCGGCGTTGTCGTTCTGAACGTCCACCCATTTCATACCCGAGATGTCGTAGGTGAACTTTTCGATGGTGTAATCGAACTCACACTGTCCGGTTATGGCGTACTGTCCTGTCTGCCCGTTGTCGAGGGCGATGACCGCCTTATACTCTCCCGCGTTTACGGGAACTTTCCCTGCTCCGAGCTCGGTGCCGTCCTTATATTTATAGGTAACGGTGAAGTTTTCAACGGTGAGGTTTCCGCCCTGGAAATCCACGGTAACCGGCTGCGCTTCTCCGTTATACACCGCCGTATCCTTGATAATACCTACTCTTACCGGCGTTTTGTTGTCGCCTGTTGTAAACGCCTGGAAGGAACCGGTTGCACTCACGTCGTCGCTTCCCTCGATTAAGACGCAGTTGCTTTCGTTGTACGCCGTACCGCTTGCCCCTGCGGGTTTGAGCTTGGCGCACACCCAGTAGTTTTTGGTCTGAACCTGGCTGTACTCTCCGAAAATCTCTTCGAGAGTCATTTCCTTCGACTTATCCTCGTTAAAGTACGTGTATACGATTGCGCCTACGGAGTTATCGGACACGCACGGCACGAAAATAACCGTCCCGTCGGAGCCCGTCTGCTGGGCGCTCTGCCAGGTAACCTCTAACTTTTTCTTGACAATGCTCCAGTTATGCGAGAGCGTCTCCTCCGCCGCAATCTGCGAAGAACTCGGAATATTGTAGTTTGCGGCAAGCGTCTGATTGCTCACCGAAACGCCGCTTACTTTAGTGGTGTAATCGTTGACGTTCATAGCGTTCGGGTGGGAGTAAATGGGAGTTAAAAACGACGGGAAGCCCGAAGATATTGTAACCTGCTGCGAAAGCGCGTTAAACTCCAGCTCCGTATCGCTCCATGTAACGTCCGCAAAGCTGACGGTTGCCTTTCCGACCGTAACGCTCAGAATCAAATCCTTATACTCGCTGTCATCGTCGAAGGCGTAGCCGGCGTTTAAAGGAACAAGTCTTACACTGACGCTTACCGCTCCGTTAGTTGCGTTGGTCTGCGTGGCGTTGACGTAGCCGTTCACTCCGTTAGCCGTATTTATCTTAACTCCCTTGGAAGCAAGCGTCGCCTCGCTTTGGAAGAGCTCGAAGGTAAACGGATTTCCGGTATACGTAACCGTCACCGTGCTCCCGCTTATCTCAGTAGCCGCCCCGCCGTTGTCCTTGTATCCCCAGGTTACCGTGCTTAAATCGATACCTTTTGCGCTGACCGTCATAGCTTGAGTGACGGTTCCGGTCAGCACGTAATTCTTGTTTGCGGGAGCCGCTGAATCCTCAAGAAACGCCTCAAGAGTGTACGCGCCCTGCGCAAGACCGGAAGCGTTAAGCGAACCGTTAGCCGCATTGACCTTGCTGTCCGGCTTGTCGGTAAGGTAATATCTTAAGCTGATTTTCACTTCGTCATCCGCCACCGCGTCCGACGGCAAAACGCCGAAGGTTATATTAGAGCCTTCCTTTATCGTAAACTCGCTTCCGCCGGGAGCCACCGTGAAGTCTACGTGTAACCCCTTCCGCTCAACAGTTATCGTGAAAGTCTGCGGCTGAATGCTGTTGTTTGCCCAACACCAGTCGTACGACTTGTCCTCCTTGATTTTTAAGGTAATCGTATACGTCCCCGCATTCTTCGCAACGAGCCTGAGAGACGCTCCGCTTCCCGTTTTGCTGACCCCGTCCGGTAGCTCTCCTATCTCGGCTATTTCTTCCCATGCGGCTGTATAATCGGCTGACAGATTGAACTCTATATCGCTTCCGGTATACGTCTTGCTCGCCTGTACGACGGTCGGAACGGCTAACTTCTGATATCCTACGTTCACGTCGCACCTTCTGGAAGTAGCGTCTTTAATAACGTAGTTGCCGTCCGTGTACTCCGTAAGGTCGGCTGCGGATTTAACGAGAACCGCAGTCGCGGTATATTCGCCGCGCTTCGTCGGCGGCGTGCTGCCGATTGTATTTACAGCCTCGGCTGTCGGGTCGGAAGGCTTCCCCTCAAACCTCGTGGAAACCTCCGGCGCATCGTACGGCAACCCCGTCGAAGTAATTCTCGGAGCAGTGTACGCACCCGTGCTTGCATTGTACGACGGCGTAGTTACCACGATTTCTCTCGGTTTTATGATAAATTTAAAATACCGCACACTCTCGGATTCGGCTCCGGGTTGCCCCTCCTCCGATTGAGGATTGCCGCTGAACTTCGGTTTTCGGGCAGTCTTAACCGAATTTGTGAGCGTATCGCTCCACCCGTTGCTCTTTGCTTCGGATTCAACGGTTTTGTTGACGGAATCCACCCACGATTGCTTGATTTCCGCCTTAACCCAATAGCTGTCCAACGCGTCCGTTAGCGAAGAGGAGTCTATCTGTGCGCCGTTTTCGTCATAATACGTCAGCTCGATATAATTGCTCGCAGGCTCGAAATAATTGGATTGGTACCAACTCACAGCGCTGTTGTTTGCGTTGTAAACCGATTTCAGAGTCTGATTGTTGCCGTTATACGTTGTCGTAACTGTTTCGGGGTTATTTACCGAAGTCGCCGTGCTTTTGATAGCAGCCGAAACCGCACTCAGATTTAAGTGAATTGCGGGACGAACTCCAGCATTTGACCCGTCACAACTAAAATTCTCGGACCAACAGCCGTTCGCAAGCACCTCACACGCCTCGTCCAAATGGAGGGTTTCAATATAACTTGACGAGGAGCGAAGCCACGCTCTTGCGATTGCAGTCCCTCCGTCATAATAATTCTGCGCCAGTTGAGGTTGTGACAAATTCCAAATTGAAGACAAACTTTTAAAAGTATCGTCTTCGTCCGCTGTAGCATTAATAAAACCGCCCACTTCGGCTACGCTCGGAAGCCAGATATAATCATCTCCCCAAGCATTGTAAGCTACACCGCCGAACTTCTCGGTAGGATTTGTATACGGCGTAAAGCCGTCTCCAGTATACCAACCGTTGGTTATCGACCCCAAAGCGTCGCCGGGGAAAGCATAATAACCGTCGTTTAGTTCTGAATAATTTTCATTATACTGATATTCGACGTTTTTCGGTTGCACCAAATAAGACGTGGCGAAACTTCCGCTCGAAAACAACTTAAAACGGGTATTGCTGGAAGCATTCAGTGTTTTGCGTATGTCGCTCCTGCAATAGAGATTATTGCCTCGCACACCATACTCGGAACCACTGTAAAACAATATTCGCGTATCATAATAAGGCATCGCCAGATATAGCGTGCAGATTACGTTGTTGTTTCTGTCGAGCGTCGCAGAAGTCACAATCCATTCGAGACCGCCAAGCCTGACCAACATTCCGCTGTCGGTATTGACTGCGGAGTTGATTGTGGAAGCATCGAGTACGCGACTGCCGAAAACCAAAGGCTGTGACTGTAAATATGCAATAGGTTCGGAGTTGCCGAAAAGCTTACTTTTTAAATCATTGTAAACGGTTTGATTAAAGGTGGCGGTTGTAGAATTCCAGAACTCTGCACCGCTTCCGACTTTATAAGCGGCTGTCGTTGCCTTCAACGCATTGGCAGGTTCGGTTGAGAAGCACCCCCCCCCCATGGGGTTGGCGGCGGGTGCAAATGCAATTATCGCACCGAAAAGCACCGCAAAAACAGCGGTTACAATTAAAATTATTGTAGATTTAACTTTTCCTACAGTTTTCATATGTTACTTACGTATCCTTATATCCAGCGAACAACGCTAACTATACACATATATTCTAAACCTAAAAAATCAATTCGTCAACACTTTTCATTCTAACACTTTTTTCCACCGTCATTGCAAAAAGCGAAGCAACGCGGCAATCCAGCCAGTCCGCCCTCGTCATTGCGATAAGCAGAGCGACAAAGCAATCCAGTCCCACGTAGCACCACCCGCCCACCAAAGCGGATTTTTCAATCAAGTACCTCTTCACTTTTCACTCTAACTTATTACATCAAATGATAAGGGGATATTATGAGTAAGGGGTGCGGGGAAAGAGGTTCCCCGCGTATAATAAAGATATCCGTATTACCCGTCCGCGCATGTTCGCAAGTTTGCGCGGACTCCCGCCCCGTAGGGGCTACGCCTCAAGAAGCGAGTGGGGGTTCGCCCCTGCCTCGCAATCAGGGGCGACAGGCTTTTTTGGTTCACCAATCACTTGAAAATCCGAATACGATTTTATCGGCTGATTTCGCATTATACTGCGTTAAAGCCCTTGCCAAGCCATCTATGGATTGTCTGC
>CAYXBO010000094.1:0-5531 GCA_964463195.1 uncultured Christensenellaceae bacterium
TATTGCTCTAAGCTGCGCAAATGTGCCATCGCAGTAGAAACTTCCCTTACAGCCGAGCTTCCGCTGTCGCCGTCCAGCACGTCATATGCGGAAGCAACCGAAGTTAAAATGCGTTCCATGTTATTAAGTTTTGCGCGCAAAGCTATAAGCCTGTCCTCTTCGCCCTCTTCCAATGCCGCTTTTTCAATCTCTTCAATCTGAAAGCTGTATAAATCCATTTTACGCTCTCTGTCGGAAGCGTCGGAACAACTCTCTATTTCCTTTTTTACGGAAAGATAATTCTTTCTGGCAATTTTGTACTTTTCCAAAAGCGGATAAGATTTTTTTGCGGAGTAATCGTCTATTATTCCGAGATATTTCTCGGGATGCAACAGTGACTGATGCTCGTTTTGCGAATGAATATCAACTAGAATGGAAACCAGCTCTCTCAAGGTAGAAAGATTGGAGGTCTTTCGGTTTATTCTGCACTCGTTTCGTCCGTTTTCGTTCATCGTGCGGCTTACGATAAGTACGTCGTCTACGTCGAAGCCGTATTCCTCCAGCTTATTCTGCACCGCGCTATTTCTGAATATGTCGAATACAGCTTCTACGGAAGCATAAGTCTCTCCGTGTCTTATGAGCGTTTTGTCCGCCCTGTCGCCAAGCACAAAGTTCAGGCTGTCTATTATAATCGACTTTCCTGCACCGGTTTCGCCGGACAGCACGTTAAATCCCTCGAAAAATTCCACTTCGAGGTTCTCGATAAGCGCTATATTTTTGATAGATAAACTCTTAATCATTCTTGCAATCCGTTAAAACCTGCACGATAGCCGGTACCGATTCCAGCGCGTCCGCAATAATAAGTACGGTGTCGTCTCCGGCAATCGTTCCCAAAGTATGCGGAACAGCCATAGCGTCAAGCGCCGCTCCGACAACGTTTGCCGAACCGGCAATGGTCTTTATAACAACGAGATTTAAGCTGACGTTTATACTGAGAACACAGTTCTTGAAAATGTCAGCGTGCTTGGAATTTTCGGATGTCGAAGTCGGAACGTAAGCGTAACGGTATCTTTTTGTACGCCCCTTCACCTTCACGAGCCCCATTTCTTTGGTATCTCTCGAGACCGTAGCTTGCGTAACGTCGTGGTCGAATTTACGCAAAGCGTCAACCAGTTCTTCCTGAGTTTCCAATTCCTGATTTTCCAACAAACTGACAATTAGTTTCTGCCGTTCGCTTTTCTTCATAGTTACTCCTTAACCGTGTAGCTCCAGTCGTTCAATTTGTCGAGCAATCTCGTAACGAACCCGTCGCCTTTGCTATTGATAAATCCGACTCGTTTATCGGATAAAGAAATTTTGACTGTTTCACCGTTTTGCAGTTTCATAACGTCTCTTCCGTCAATGGAAAGATAGGCAAAGGTATCGGTTTTAGCGACTTTCAATTCAATAACTTTCTTATCGGAAAACACAATCGGGCGGGTATGCAAGGAATGAGACCCAACCGGAGTTAACACGAATGCGGCAACCTCAGGGTCCACTATAGGACCTCCCGCCGACAGACTATAGGCTGTAGACCCCGTAGGGGTCGCGATAATTACTCCGTCGGCGAAATATCTGTCGACCAACAGGCTGTCGGCATAGGCATCTATTTTAATCATTTTGGTAAGTGTGCCCCTTGCCACTACCGCTTCGTTCAGCGCAAGGTAAACCTTTCCGTCACATTCGACGTTAAGCATGCTTCTAGAGCTGCAGGAATACTCGCCTTTTAACAATAAATCCACAACCTCGTCCGTTTCAAACGGCTCTGCTTCGGTTAAAAAACCGAGTTTTCCGAGGTTTACAGCAAAAATAGGCGTATCGTTTACAGCACAATCGGCGGCAACGCGCAAAACCGTTCCGTCTCCGCCGAAAACCACCATAACGTCGGCAATTTCAGCTACTTCGCGTTTGTTGCGACATTTATAACCGTTAGGTGAAAAAACGTCGTCAAAAACAATCTCGGCACCGTTTTTTTCGAGTTTTTCAGCAAAAAGGAGCGCGAGTTTAACCGCCCCTTCTTTATTTGAGTTTACAGAAAAACCGAAAACCATTTATAGCTTCTCCGAGTCTGATATTAAAAAGCGAAAACAAAAGCACTTATGCACTTTTAATTTCTCTTTACGGATATTATACATTATTCACAGGAATTATACAATAAAAATCAACACTTACAAAGAATTAAATACTCTTGGTTCTTCTCCTCAAATGGATGTGGAGCCTCGATAGGACCGTTTACGGAAAATCCCAGACTTTTTGCAAACTCTGCAACCTCAAAAGCGCATTTTTCGGCAAGCTTCCGAGATTTGACTATTCCGTTTTTAGATAAGGCGGATTTATAAAGTTCAAACTGCGGTTTTATCAGGGCGACCAACTTCCCGCCCTCTTTCATCCAAGATTTTATCGTAGGTAAAACAAGCTTTAAGGAAATAAAGGATATATCGACGGACGCGAAATCGAACGGAACGCCTCCAAGCATATCGAGGGTTGCCGTTCTTGCATTGGCTTTTACAAAGGTCGTTCTGCAATCGGATAAAACTCTTTCCGGTAAAGCACATTCTCCTACGTCCAACGCAACGAGCGACTCCGCTCCTCCGTCGAGAATTATTGCGGAAAAACCGCCGTTTGAGCACCCTACGTCAACGGCTAGAACGCCGTTTAAATCAATTCCGAATTTTTCTATCGCGCATTTTAATTTCAACCCACCGAGACTTTCAAAGTCGGCTGTTGCGTCAACGTTCAAAATATCAGTGATTTCCACGTCTAAAGCGGCTTTTTCTGCGCGTTTACCGTTTACTGTTACCGCCCCGAGTTCTATAAGGTTTTTGGCGTGAGTACGCGAACGCGCCAAGCCGCGTTCAAAAAGAGCCGTATCAATTCTCATTGGTTTTTTCTTTCCGCTGTTTCTTCTGGGCTTTCTTTGCTTTTCTTTCGTCTTTAGGATGATAGAATATACCTATAAACCGACTGGCAAGCAAAATAACTTCTTTGCTGTTTTTTATAGAAATATCCTTATTAAACGCCTTACCGCCTACGGTTACGGCAGCCACGATAGCTGACATTATAATATTAAGCCAGTAGCTTCCGTCCATGAAATTTATTTTCATAACAATTGCAACGGAACACGCGCCGCTTATAATACCGCATATATCGCCGATTACGTCGGCGCAGATATTGCTGACCTTTTCAGCGTTTTTGACTAAAATAACCGCAACCTTTGCGCCGGGTGTTTTTTTTGCCGCCATGGAAAGAAGCGGAGCTAAATCGCAAGAAGTTGCGGCAACGCCTATTCCGTCGAATACTATGCTTATCACAACGAGCAAAACAAGTACGAACGCCGCAACGATTATATTTGCTTTAGAAGTGCTGATTTCAGTTAGAAAGCTGAAGAAAAACGATAAAACAAATGTGATTATCGTTATTTTTATCGTCCATATAGTACGTTTGGAAATTCCCTTTTTCTTGACTTCGGTTTCTTTATGAACTTTTAAGTCTTTTGAAACTTCCCCCTGCGGCTTCGCATCCGATTCCGCGTGAGCATCCGCATCGACAGCGGTTGCGGATGCGCCGTTTAAACTTTTATTCTGATTATCCGGATTAGAAGAGTTCTTTTTATTTTCCATTCTCGACAAATAACATATGGTGGACACAGGCTTAGTAAACCTTGCGTCATAGGTTCGGTAGGATTTCCCTACCCGACACCGACCGTCGCCGTATCGGCAGTTTCCTTTTCAGTCGGGCAACGCATTAGCATCACCGAATCGCCACTAAGAGCGCACTATAATCCCAAGCCTGTATCAGTCTAGAAGATTTCCTTGGCAGATTTCCCGCAACCTATCTTCTTTTGCAAGCGAGGTTTCAAAAGGCGATAACCTTGGGAATCTGCCGACTCCGTTAGGTCTGAACAATTATCCACCACGCTCACTCAAAGCAAGCTACACTGCACACAGCTATTTATTACCGCGATGCAGGTTTAATCCTATTCAGTAGACGAATCCACCGATATAGGTCTCCACGAAAATTGGGTCGAGAACCGTATGCCATTACGGCGCGCCCAAAATTCTTAACCCCCAGCACCAGCCCGAGTTTGGGCAACTCAAGCCAACACAAGAGACTTCATCGATATGCTCTTTAACGGTATTTTAACCCCGTCCTCAGTTACGGTGCACCTGACTAGAATACTGCGCCACCATACAATTATATTATCATACAGCTGAAAAAAATGCAACAATCTCCGAAAAGTGTCGTATCAGGAAAGTAAACTTTCGGCATACTCGACAATTGCAGAGCTGTCGCAGTCGCAATCGTCGAAGCAGCGAGACAACGAATATCTGTATTGAGTGAGCCTCTTAACCGTTTCGGGAAGTCCGTATAAAGAAGAGAACGTAGTTTTATCGCTGTCTCTTCCGTCATTTAAATCGCTGATATCGTCCTTAAGCTGAAAAGCAATTCCGAGATTTGAGGAAAACATTCCGAACGCTTCAAAGGTCTTTTCTGTTGCTCCAGCTACAAATAATGGGGCTAAAACCGCCGCACTGATAAGCGCACCCGTCTTTCTCAGATACATTTCGACAATGTTTCCGGAATTGAGTTTTTCAGGTTCCATATCCATAACCTGTCCGCCTATCATTCCCTTAAACCCTGCCGAATCTGCAATGTATTTAACCGCTCCTATAAGCATCGGGTCTTTGATTATCGAATCAATCATAAGTTGATATGCGAGATTAAGAAGCGTATCTCCAACCAGAATTGCAGTAGCTTCTCCGTATTTGACGTGCACGGTCGGACGTCCCGAACGTTCGTCGTCGTCATCCATCGCCGGCAAATCGTCGTGAACCAACGAATAGCTGTGTATGAATTCCAACGCCATTGCGAGATTTATAAACCGCTCTTTGGGCATGCGCATTGCCTCTCCCGACAACAGCATCAGAATCGGACGAAGCCGTTTCCCGCGTTCCGCAGAGGCGTAATATACCGCCTCGTAAAGCTCCGGTCTCATTTCGGATTTTATACTCGTAAGATAATCGCGAATGGAAGTATCAACGTAAATTTTCAGTTCTCTTACGTCACTCATTGTCTCCGTCCTCCTCGGCGTACTCGGTTAAATCGTTATTGTAAAGCTTTATTTGTCCGGACATAGCCTTTAACTCTATGCTGATTTCTTTGGATAAAACCGTACCTCTTTTATATAGTTTGTGCATTTCGTCAATTGTTTTACCTTCTTCTTCCATTTCTGCAAGAATGTTTTTCAATTCCGCCATTTTGCTTTCCAAACTGTCGTTTTTCATTGTTACCCTCCGATTATTTTATCGTTGCACGAACGGTTCCGTCTTTGAAATGCAACACTATTTCTTCGCCGCTTTTAAGAGCTTTTGCGGATTTAATTCTACCGTCTCTGTTTTCTGCTATTACGTATCCGGAACGAAGTAATGCCTCAGGATTCTTAGCTTCTAGTTGAGATATCAAGCCGTCTACCTCGGCTATTTTCCGCAATATCTTCTCTCGGAAATAACCGC
>CAYXBO010000095.1:0-5410 GCA_964463195.1 uncultured Christensenellaceae bacterium
GTTCTTATACTTATCGGTACCGTCGGTTATGTAGAAATCCACGGTCTTGCCAGCTACGTCCTTTGCGGAAACCGTCAGATACAGAATATACTGGGCGTAATCGGCGTTATAGTCGTCGTCTCCGTCCTCGACCGCCGCAAAGCGGAATTTGTCGTCGATATCCACTCCGCCGTCCCCGTTGAAGCCGTAGTTATTGAACTCGCCGACCGCATAAAAGCCGCCGAAGCTTCTGTCGCACTGCTGAACGGCTGTGCGGTAGCCGTCGCTTAGAACTGTGAAGCTCAGCTCGTACCAGCCCGCGTCGCCTACCGTTATTCTGGAAACGGTGGTGTCCTCGTCGTTGTCGTCGTCTATCAGTCTGAAACCGCCGATAACTCTCTTTTCGTAAACGTTATATTTAAGAACGGTATCCCGTTTTGCAGTGAAAAGCTCCCCGAAGCGGTATTCCTCGCCGGCTACGTTCTTCTCGTAACGCGTAAGCGGATAGGCGGTTTTGCCGTTTATATCCTCGCTCTGAAGCTCCGTTCTCATTTGCTCGGCGCCCTCTTCAAACACAACGAAATACTCGCTCGCGTCCTCGATATAGAGGTTATATTTGTAGTCGTCGCCGTTGCCGTACTGACCGTCTGCGTTAAATCTGTTTTCGTCCTTGGTCGGAGTAAAAAGTATTCTGTAAACGCCGCCCGTGGCAATCCCGTGCGTTTCCTCTTCGTAAACTACGCTCTCTCCGGCGTCGATTTGGATTGCGGAGATATAATAGCGCTCGTAAGCAGTGAAATACGGATTGTAAGTGAGCTCTTTCTCCTCCCCGCCAATTGTGACGGAATAGGAAGCGGGAACGTAAAACGCATAGGTTATATGACTTGCCGTCGCCTTGTAGCCGCTTTCCTCCACGTCGTAAATCCTGTCGGGAGAGAACTTGATATTATAGCTGTAAACGGCGCTATCTTCAACCTTCATGTTGTTGCCGTCGTAGTCGGAATATTTTACGCCCTTATTGTCGGTTACGTAAAAGTCCGTGACGCCCGAAAGAGTTACCTTTTCGAGAAGGTACTCGCCGTCTTTAAGGGTCATCTTGTTGGCGTTTCTTACGGCGTAATTCTGATTGCTGAAGGCAACGTAATACTCCGCGGCGTCCGGCTCCGGCGCGTCCGCCTCTTCCGCAAATGCCGCGGCTCCGATACTCGAAACAATCACTATAAACAATAGGGCTATAACCGTTAAAATACTTTTATTTCTCATCTTTTTCATCATTTACACTCTCCTCTCCCTTTCCCTTCTCCGATGCGTGTGCGTTGTTGTCGTCGTTACGTATTACCGCGAGCTTGAACCGCCTTCTCTGCAGTAGCCTCGGTCGGTCGGGCTTGAACGCCGTCTTCATCAGGAGCTTGTCAAACACCGTAAGAAGAGACGGAATTACCAACAGAACGCCCAATATGGATATCACAACGCCTCTTCCGAGACAGTTGCCCAAGGTTGCGATAAGCGGGTTTTTGACGAGGCCGCCGATAAGGAAGCTTGCCGCAATCATGATGCTTCCCGAAGTGATAATGGTCGGGAACGCCGAGTTTACGGCTTCTATCATAGCGTCCTTGCTTGCCATAAACTTTCTGTTTTCCACGTAACGACCCGTCGTGACTATAGCGTAGTCTATCGTAGCGCCCATCTGTATGGCGCTGACTATCAGGTAAACGAAGAAGAACACGTTGGTATTCGTCAACGCAAAGAAGGCGAAGTTTATGAATATTGCGCCCTGAATGGTTATGACCAGAGGAATAGGCATACCCCAGGACTTCAGGGTAAACATAAGTATAATAAAGACGAACAGAATGGTGAAGATACTGACCTTCAGATTGTCGCCGGAAAACGACTGGTTGAGGTCGTACGCGCTCATTGCGTCGCCGGCGAAGATTGCGCCGGGGCAATAAGCTTTAACCTCGTCGAGCATATATTCTATCAAATCCAGAGTCTCGGCGCTCTCCACGTCCCCCTGAATATTGAAGAGAATTCGGGAATAATTGGTGCCTATCAGCTGGGCTTCCGCGTCTTTAACGGTGTCTCTGAGCGTCTCGTAGCTCTCCAGCGCGTCGGGCTTTTTATTGGAAAGAATTGCCGCAACGAAATCGTCGTGCTCGAACACGCAATCGCAAAGCTCCAATAGAGAGACTGTATATGCGTTCTTGTTAGCTTCAAAAATCGCCACTTCCTCGAGACCCTTCTGAGCTCCGTCCACGCTTGCGAAGGCGTACGCTGCGTAAATTTTATCGGAAACGCCCTCATCCACACCTAAAAGCTCGGCAAATTTGCGGTAATTCATCTTTTCCGTGAGATATACCTTCTGAGAATTCAAAGTAAGCTCAACGTTTGCAATACCCAAGGAGCTGTCTATTTGGTCGTGCGCCTCCACCATTTCGATAATTTTCAGCTGGTCGGCGTAATCCCTTCCCGGAACGAGAATGACGAACTGGTTGTTCGCCCCGAATACCTTTTCTATCTCCTCTATCGCAACCTGTGTCGAAGAGGGGCGTTCGGTGTCTATACTCAGCATTGCATAGCAGTAGGTCGTGTTAAAGGAATAATAGGTCCCCACGCTCACAAGCACCACGAACGCCGCGAGAATTACGTATCTCAGCTTAACTACCGCCTTCGCAAACCCCTTTATGGAGGGCACGAAATTTCTGTGGCGGGTTTTCTTAATGGGCTTTTCAAACAGCTTGATAACGCCGGGCATAAAGAAGAAGACCGTTATCATACTGCAGATTATACTCTTTGCAAGAACGATACCGAGGTCGGCTCCCAGCCTTAAGGCCATCGTCGTGAGCGCTAACAGTCCGGCAATGGTCGTCATAGACGAACCGCATATTTCGGGAATAGCCTTGGAGAGCGCGGAAATTATTGCCTCGTAGCTGTTACCCTGATTGAGGTCGTACTCTTCGGTAAACCTGTGACACAGAATTATGGCATAGTCGATTGCGAGCGCGAGCTGAAGAATTACGCAAACCGAATTGGAAATAAAGGAAATCTTTCCGAGGAAGAAGTTGGTTCCCATATTGAGAAGCGCCGCCACCCCGAAGACTATCAGGAATACGGCGACCTCCGCGAAGCTTTTGGAGGTGAATATAAGAACGACTATTATAATCAGAACGGCGAGTATTAAAACGAACCCGATATCCCTTCTCAAATCGCTCGCCATAGAGTCTGTGAGCGGCACGGAAATAAGCGCGTCTCTGTTCTTTAGCATGTCCACGGTCTTTTCGTAAGCCGCAACGGAAACGGGGTCCTCGTCGTCGCCGACGAAGGTTATGTTAAAGAGAGCGCAGGAATTCTTATAGTATTTCTCGGTCGAGTTGAATTCAAAGCTCTTTACCCCTTCCAACTCCTCTATTTCGTCGTGAAGAGCCTTCGCGTCCGCAAACGTCACGTTCCTGACCATTATGGTGGCTGTCCCGTAAGTCGTGAACTCGTCCTCCATAATGTCAAGCGCCTTTTTGGTGTCCGTTGATTTGGGGAGATAAGAGGTAATATTATACTCTATCTCGACCTTGGTCATTCCCCAAACGCAAAACGCCATTAACGCAATGAAAAGAAGGATAATTCCCTTTCTGTGATTGACGATAAACCTTGCAAACTTCTTCATTATAATTATACGCTCGTATACTTTCTTGACTTTTATCTAATTATATGACATACTAAGCCAAAAGCCAATCGTTTGAACTATACTGATTTACGAGATTGGAATAATATTATACTAAAATATTAAAGGTGTATTATTATGTCAAAGAAAGAAGACGCGCGGATAACCCGCAGCAAACGCGATTTGCGCAACGCCCTGATGGAGCTTTTAAAGGAACAGTCGTTTGACAAAATCACCGTTACGGATATCTGCAAAAAAGCCATGATAAACAAAATGACTTTTTACAAGTATTATCAGGACAAATACACTCTTCTGGACGACTGCATAAAGTCCGTTGCGGCAAGCATATACTACGCCTGCGTCGGAAGCGACGACGCCAAGATAATCGTCAAGAACAGCCCCGTGGACTTTTTCGTGAGACTTTCCTCGTCTGCCGTAACGGAATGCCTTAACAATAAGGAAATCCTTTTATCGTTGGTCTACGGAAACAACCTCTCCCTCCGCTTCATTATCGACAGCTGTATTCACAAAATGATGCAACAGCTCATAGAAAAGCTTGCCGTATTTTACGAATTCAAGTATCCGCTACCTGTCATAACCAACTTTTTCATAGGCGGTTTCACCAATATAGTCGCCGAATGTTTGAAGAAAAAAGACTTCAATTTGCAGAAATTCAACACCTATACCAGAATGTTCTTCGATGACCTCATAAACAGCAATATCCTTCTCAAAAATCCCCGTTAAACGTCGGGTTTAACTTTAAAATTTCATGCGGGTTAAGATAAGGTAATATGCCTTAATCCTGAATTTCGTTGATTTCACGGGCGAGCTTTGCCGCCTGTTTTCGGGGAATTAACCGCGTCATAAGGTTGGACGCCTTGACTATAGCGCTACAGTATACTACCGGCTTCCCCTTCATCATCTCGGCGTAACCTGTTTCGGCTACGTACTCCGCCGGTTTCGGCTTCACGAATTTATACATTTCCGAGCGGTTGAGCTTGGCTCTTTTCTCGAATTCGGTGTCCGTAGGTCCAGGAAGAAGAGCGGTAACCATTACTCCCGTACCTCTCAGTTCCTCACCGAGAGCCTGAGAAAAGGAGAGAACGAACGCCTTCGTCGCATAATATACGGACATATAAGGACCCGCAAAAAACGCCGACATAGAAGACAAATTGAGTATGCGCCCCACGCCGTTCCGGCGCATATCGTTGCCGTAAAGATGACAAAGCTTCATCATTGAAAGAACGTTTACCGTCAGCATTTCCTGCTGAACGCTAAAATCCGCATCCAAAAAATCCCCTCTTAAGCCGAACCCTGCGTCGTTCACGAGAAAATCCACCCGAAGTCCCTCTTCGGAAGTCATTCCGTACAGCTTGTCGGCGGAAGAAATGTCCGCCAAATCGAGAACCGCAGTAATAACCTTAATTCTATATTTCTTTTCAAAATCCTGTTTAAGCTTCGTCAGCCGCTTTTCGTTTCGTGCAACCGCTACGATATCCGTGCCGTTTTTTGCAAACTCGCGGGCAAGAGCATACCCTATTCCGCTCGACGCTCCCGTAATAACCGCCCAAGACATAAAATCACCTCGGGGGAAGTATTGACGTAAGAGGTATATTTAATCATTTGAAGTAATACCCTGAACATCTAAAGTCCTACCTGGACGCCGCCGATGCCCGTGGAGTACTCCCCATGTTCTACCTGGAACTGGTAAGCGGACTACGGAAGGGCAAGCTCGTAGCGCTCCTCTGGGATGACCTGGATATTCAGAACAAAACG
>CAYXBO010000096.1:0-5401 GCA_964463195.1 uncultured Christensenellaceae bacterium
TCTATGGGGAAGCTTTGCAATATAGTTCTATTCATTATTTGCGCGTTCTTTGCGTATGCGCATGCGGAGGTGCCGCAATGGTGGATTGAGCGCGGAGTTGCAGGCAGCCAAGAGTCAGAAAAAACCGAAGAAGCCATAAACTCAAACTACGATTCAGCGAATGTCGGGCAGCTTATGTTTATCGCAAGCCGCGCCGCCCAAGAATTAAACGCAAAAGTTGAAGGCGGAGCCGGCGCAGTCATAAACGGCTTGGTGGATTCTTTTCCGAAGTACGATGCAAATAATCCAAACGCGAACTATCAATCAGCCAATATAGGCCAGGTAAAATACGTCGCAAAACCCTTCTTCGACAGGCTTTGGGAGATTGAAAAATCAAGCGAAGGCGGCGTGTCGTTCCCTGCGGGAATGGTATTTTTAAGCGGCGGAACAGACGCTTCGACGCACAAATATCCGTGGAATGCGCTTCCCGAAAATCCTGCAGAAAGTGATTACAACGAGAATTATGAAATCGCAAACATTGGTCAGATAAAGAATTTATTCTCGTGGAGTTTGAACGAAGAATTTTTGATTATGCCCGACCGAAACGGAGACGGCATACCCGACATATTTGACACTCAATGGTCGGAAGATATCGAAAATTTGCGCTATTTTTCCGTCTTGCCTGTCGGAGGGAGCATAAAAATCGCCAATGACGGCGATATTGTTTATCTCTCCGTAAAGGTTGCCGACGAAACTGGGCGTAAAATACCAAACGCGCCGTTAAAAATTTCGGTTGGCGGAATTGAAGCCGTTGGCGAATATAATACTGATGCAAACGGCGGTTTTACTTTTTCGCATACTGCGTCTTTTTCAGCTTCCGCGGAAAATTTGGTGGATATCGCGCTAAAAAGCGAAAAGCCGCATTCGAGAGCGAAATTTTTGGTTAAGAAAGCGGTTGATTCGGGAGTTTCTGAAACGTCGAACATTCTTTCTCAATGGACCACCGACGGCGATCCTTCAAAAACCGACGAAAGGCATTATTCGATGCCGCCGTTTGATGAAATTGCGAGGTATTCAACAAGCAATGGAAGAATTGTTTGTAAAGAAAACGGGGTTGTGGTTAGCAGTGTTTCCATAAATACTATTGGAGAGAATTCTTCAAATGCCATTGTAATGCCTTATTTTAAAAAATATGCGGTTTTTTCTTCGTATGACGAAATAAATTTGAGCGAGGAATCTACGGAAAATTTAATGTTTAGCGGCTTGCCAAGAACGATAAATAGCGATGTTTCTGTCATAACAAGCTCTCAAATAAACGCTCGTACATTATTTTTTAAACATACGTTTGTTAATTACAAAGTAAATGATTTGGAATCCGCAGAAGGTTATCCTAAGGAATTTTACGGCTTTAGATCCGAGTTTGAAAATATCGGATGTTTGGAAGGCGAGAGCGACAATGAAGTTCGAGAAAGAATACGTCAGACTTATTTGGACGGAAACGCAACATCTTGCAGCATAGTGTCATATTCTCAGGAAAACGAAGTGAGAATAGTTAGTTTTCCGTGGGCGTATGGATATCCTTTGGACGATTATAAGGGATTAAATTCATCGTATATTGCGGAAATAAAAAGTAGAAATTTAAAATTGGATTGCCTGCTTATAGAGAATGAGAAATTGGAAATTATAGATTGGGTTTCAAATAATAATGATATAGACGGAGAAGGTGAAAATCCAATATCTCTTTATTTTGATCGTTCACATCAAAATGAAGAGTTAGGACCCCAAAAAATTTGCGTAAATATTGAATTCAAATCGAAATATCCCTCCCGTAGGGCTCAGGCGATTGTAACGCTGACATATAAAATTACATATATTCAGCCGGATGGGAAAGAAACAGAACCAAAATTCTTAACGGATACATTTTTAGTTACCTTAGAAGCGCAACAAAGTCCTAAAAATTATTCGATGCCAGTTTCGGAAAGCGCGGGTCCGAAGTACAGAAAAATATCGTTGAGCGGACGTCCGATATCCGACGACAAGCCCCAAACAGAGGAAGAGGAGGACAAGGAGCCTTTTGAGACTTACATCGACGCTCTTTCGCTCGGGCTTCGCCACGATGTCGCGGACATATCGCTGAAAGTTCCCGCAAGCGATTTAACCCTTGACGTCCGCCGCAGCTACCAGCCGCTTTCTTGGAATTTTAAGGGAGGTTTGCGGCCGCACGAGCGCCCCGAATTTGCCTTTGGCGGAAACTGGTCCACGAATTTGGTTTCCTACGTTTGCATTCAAAGGCAAAATGCAACGGAAAGGACTTCGCCCGACACCGCTTTGGTTGTCGATGAAAACGGCGCGTCTTTTTCTTACTGCATTAAAAACGGCTATGAATTTTATCCCGAACCTTCGGGGTACAACAACCAGCAGGCTTATTTGTGCGAGCTTTCCGACTTTGATTTTGAGTTGGATTTTGATTATGGGAATTATCTTACTTTCACGAAAAAATACGGCACTGCTTTGGAATATGAAGCGGTCGGATTTTTGCGGACCGTCGCCGACAGAATACGCGGCGGCGATGATTCTGTCGCATATAAATATTACCGCCTTTCGTCTGTCAGCGACCGATACGGCAACAAGATTGTTTACGAATACCCCGAAGTCCCTTTCGACGAGGACGGCAATCTCGTTCCGACGCTTATTCCGAGCAGGGTTTACGTTGAGGGCAGGGAGGACATCGCAATTTACATCACGCAGGAAAACGGCAAAATAACCTCTGTGAGGGATCCGAGCGGCAGGGTCGTCTCTTACGAATACAGCTCCGATATGGAGGTTCAAAACGCGTCGAATTCCGAGCTTCCGCTGATTCCGCCTAGCGTAGATTCGCGGATTGACGCCGCAAAGTTAGTTTCGGTAAAAATAAACGGGGAGCCGTTTTTAAATTACGGATACGCGCCGATTCGCGCCGAATTGGACGATTTTTACAGCAAAAAGGGTACGGACAGATTTTACAACTTCACGCTCGATTTGTCTTCAATAACCGACGCTACGGGCGGAACATATCGGTTTGAGTACAATGGCGGATTGGGGCTTTATTCGTATAATTCGGACGTCGGCTATTATGTTTCGTCTCCGATATGGGCGGTCTCAAAAGTCATTCTTCCCGCAGAAAACGGAGAGGACGCGAAGTTTGCGCTGTTTAGCTGCGATACCGATATAAAACTTTCATTGAGCGCGGACGTTTTAAAAGGGCGGGGGCGTTCGATATTGAAAAGCGGCGTTGGCAAAAGGAAGACTAACGTCGTTGACGCCGACGGCAATTTGGTTCGATACACTTGGCTTGACACTTCCGCTTCGGAAACTGCGGACTGCCTTGAAAGCATGGTCATAGTAAATTACGACGCCTTGGGGCTTGCGAGTGATTTTGCAGACCCTGTAGCCGTGTTTTATCCGCGCCTTCAAATAGACCATTTTTCGGGGAGCGGCGAAAGCGCGGAGCTTCTCGGAACGGAAGTTTTTGAATTTGATTCGGAAGCCGGCATGGCTCTTTCAAAAATAAAGGACTTTTGCGGCAACACTGCGGAATACTCTCATTTTGACGAGCTTGAAAATACGGGACGCTACTCGTTTAAATATTCCGATCCTACTTCCGAAATCCGCAAAGATTCAAGCGGAAACGTTCTGCAAAAGAAAACATTCGCATATTCGCCGAACTGCCGCATAATGGAATCCCAAAAAGAGTACGGTTCGGGCGAAAATGTTTTGAGAAAGACGGTTTGGGAAGTCGACGAATTTGGCAGGCGCGTTTCGGAAAAGCTCTACGCTTCGGAAGACGCTTCCGTTCCCGTAAAGGAAGTTCTGTTTAGCTACGATGACACATTTAAGAGCTTCTTGGCGGAAACGCTGATAAAAGACGGAGCGGGCGACGGCAAAGACATGCTTACGCGCAACATTCCAGATGAAAACGGGCGCATGTCGCAAACAATTATAGATCCCGAAAACCTCGCCCTCTCGACAAGCTTTGAATACAACCAAAACGGCAGAAAGATACTTGAAACAGATCCTAACGGCAACTCAACCGCCTTTGAATACGACAGCTTCAACCGCCTTGTAAGAGTCGTAAATCCCGACGCGACGGAAAGAACAATCGAGTACGACGCGGCGGGGCGCAAAATAAAGACGGTAAACGAAAACGGGGTTGAAACGTCCTACGCCTACAACGCAAACGGGCTTCAAACCTCGCAAAGAATAAAGATGTCGGAAAACCCGTCAGAGGACATTGTAACGCAAACGGCGTATTCTCCCTGCGGTAAAATCCTGTCCGCAACCGACGCAAACGGCAATCTTACAACTTTTGAGTACGACGGAATGGGCAGACTTCTCAAAATGACGAAGTTCGAGGGCGATATAACAAGCGCCACAAAATACGAAACAGCTTATGCCTACACAGGCAACTGCGGAAGCGGAGTGTTTTCTACCGACAACTTTAAGCCGAGCGCGGTTAAAGACCCCCGCGGCAATTCCTCAATCTTTATCCACGACGCCCTTTACCGCGAAACCTCAATCACGCTTCCGTTTGAATCGACAGGCTCGACAACCTCCTACGAATACGACGCATTCGGCAACAAGACAAAAGAAACCGACGCGCTTGGGAACATTACAAGCTTTGAGTACGACGCCCAAAACAAGCTCATAAAAACTGCGTTTGCGGACGGGGCGGTAAAAACGGCGGCATACTCGCGCGCAGGGCTGCTGCTTTCCGAAACCGACGAACTCGGCAATACAATTTCCCACGAACACGACCTTGCGGGCAGGCGTATAAAGACAATCTACCCAAGCGTGCTTGACGGCGTCTCGAACACGAGCAAATCTCCCGCCGAGGAATTTTTCTACGACAAAAACGGCAACTTGACAGGCAGAAAAGACCCGTCAGGCATGCTTTGGAACACCGTTTACGACAGCCGAAGCCGCAAGATTGCGGAAATCGCCCCCGCTGTAAAACGGCAGGATAATACATACGCCCGCCCGATGTCAAAAATCGTTTACGACAATGCGGGCAATCCGATATCGACAACCGACCCGAACGGCAACCAAACCGACACGGAATTTGACAACGCGAACCGAGCGGTAAAAATCGCCCACCCCGCAGTGCAAGTCGGGCAAGGCTCGACGCTCCAACGCCCCGTTGAAACCAAGTCTTACGATAAGAACGGCAACGTGATATCTTCCGCAAATCCGCGAGGGGTCATTACCCAAACGGCTTATAACAGCTTCAATAAGCCCGTAAAAATAACAAAGAACGCGGGAGATGCAGAAGCAAATCAAATCGTCGAACAAATGTCGTACGACGCCAACGGGAACTTGGAACTCATTACGGACGGGAACGGCAATAAGACAAAATACGTCTATGACGCCATGAACAGGCGCACGA
>CAYXBO010000097.1:0-5365 GCA_964463195.1 uncultured Christensenellaceae bacterium
TAGAAGTGAAGCTTTTTCATTGTCATTGCGCGGAGCGTAGCGACAAAGCAATCCAGACCAGCAAAGCCCCGCCCGCAACGCGATTGTTTTCCCCCTCCCTTGGGCGGACAGCATTAACCGTAACGTCAGAGAATTCTTATTTCATATTCCAGCTCAACGCCTTGTTCGGCTTTAACCGTGCGGCGGGCGAGCTCCGCGAGAGCGACATAGTCCGAGGAGGTTGCGGAACCTGTATTCACGATAAACCCCGCGTGCTTTTCGGAAATTTTAGCGCCGCCGTGCGTTACGCCCTTTAAGCCGCACCGGTCGATGAGAAGCCCTGCCGAAACTCCGTCATGCTTTTTGAAGGTACAGCCGAGAGAGGGCTCGGTGGGGTGAAGGCGTTTTCTCATTCCGAGAATTTCCTCCCGTCTTTTAAGAATTTTTTCGGGAGAGGAAGGAGTAAGCTTGAGCTCTACGCCAACAATCAGCTCACGGTCGCGGCGGACGGAAGATTTGCGGTAAGAAAAATCCAGTTCTTCGGCGGTCAGATAATAAAACCGAGCGGTTTCCATATCGAATACGCTTGCGCGTACCACGAGGTCGGACATTTCGCGGTTGAAGGCTCCGGCGTTCTGAAAAAGAGCTCCGCCCACGGTGCAGGGAATACCGGAGAGCTCCTCAAGTCCCGAAAAACCCGCGTGCGCAAGTCTTACGATAACCGACTGAAGCTTTTCTCCCGCCCCGAGATAGGCGGAATTTCCCACGACCTCCAGTCCCCTGAGGCGTTTGGTTGAAACGGCAACGCCGCCGTAGCCCTTGTCGGGTACGAGAACGTTGGAGAGAGCCCCCATAATAAAAAACTCTCCGCGCGGAAGAGAACGCGACAGATTTCTGAGGTCTGCGGCATTCTCGGGCTCGGCGCAAACGGCGAATTTCCCGCCGGTTTTCAGGGTGGAACGACTGTTTTCCGATATAGCGGTATATACTCCGCTGTCTAAAATTTCTTTAAATTTTTCCATATATAAAATATGTATATGATAATGCTCGGCGTTTAAAAACCACTTCGCGGCGCGCTTGACTTTGGGAAGGGGTTCGTGTTATACTTTTATGACTTATGAAAGTAGTCGAAATCGTCAAAAATGACATCGTTTCAAGCATAGAAAACGGAGCCTCTTACGCCTTTTTATCGGGGTTCATAAGGGGAGCCGGAACTCTTGTTATAAGTAGCCGCGGAGTGGGATTAACGCTTGAGCACGAATCGGATACGGTTATGGACAGGGTGCTTTCGGCGGTGGTATCTCTCGGCTTTTCCGACAGCTTTGAAGTCGTCGGTGTAAAGCCCGAATCGGCGCTTTGGGATAAAAGCGTCAAAGCCGAGCTGTCTCCCGAGGTTTCGGCGGAGCTTTTAAAGAAAACGCGCATAGTGGACGGGTTTGATATAATCTCAGGAACTGACGGTGAGCTTTTCGGGACGGAAAAGGATAAAGCCGATTACGTTAAAGGAATTTTTCTTGCGTCCGGAAAGGTATACATCCCCGACGTGGACGCGAAAAAGAAGCAGGGTTACCATCTGGAAATCAGTCTTTGGAGCCCGCACGTTGCGGCGGATATAGTTAGTCTTCTCGGTGAAAAAAACATTAAAGCGTCAGTCGTCGAAAGGAAGCACGACGAGAAGCGGGGAAGCTCCATTCACGGCGTGTCGGTTTACATAAAAGACAAGGATATGATATCGGATTTTCTTGCTCTTTGCGACAGTTCCAAGGCGGTCATGCGGCTTCAGGACATCATTCTTGAACGTGATATGAGAAACCGCGCCAACCGTTCCAACAACTGCAGCATGGCAAACGTGGATAAAACCGTCAGAGCGGGCAGCGAGACGATAATGGCGATAAGGAAAATCGAGAAGGTAACCGGGCTTGAGGCACTCCCTAAGCAGCTGTACGATACGGCGGTTGCGAGGCTTTCCCATCCTGAGCTCAGCATGAACGAGCTCCTGTCCGAAATCCCCGACCATCCGTCCAAAAGCGGCTTGCAGCACAGGCTCGACAAACTGAAAAAGATAGCGGAGAAGCTGTAGCTTCCAAGGAGGAAAAATGTTAGAAAAACTGACTGTTACGAAACAGACGTTAAAGCCCGAGGATTACGCGGTGATAGCTCAGCACGCCGGCAAATACAAGTCGGATATCCGCATAATTAAGAACAACGTAAACGTCAACGCCAAAAGCATAATGGGGCTTATTTCTCTTGTCATAGGACGGGGAGACGAGGTTTATATGTCGGTTGTCGGAGCGGACGAGGAAGAATGCGCCGAGGATATAAAAGCATTGTTCGGGAGACTTTAATAAATGGCTGAGGCACCCAAAAAAGGTTTTGTTCATCTTCATCTTCACACCGAGTATTCCTTTCTGGACGGCGCTTGCAGGCTGTCGGATAAGGTAATTCCTTCTGAAAAGCTGATAGAAAAATACACGGCAAGGACGGGCAAAAAGGTCAAGCACGCAGATACTTACCTTGGAATTTCTCCTCTTATGGAAGGCGTTACCGACCTCGGACAGACTGCCGTCGCAATGACCGACCACGGCAATATGGTCGGCGCTTTAAAGTTCATTTCGGCATGTAAGGATTACGGAGTCAAGCCCATTATCGGTTGCGAATTCTATACCGTCAACGATATTAACGTTCACGATAAGGACGAGAAGCAGAACCACCTCATATTACTTGCCAAGGATTATGAAGGTTACCTCAATCTCTGTAAGCTCAATTCCATTGCGGCTCTCGACGGATTTTACAAAAAACCGCGTATAGATTTGAGTATTTTAAAGGAGCATTCCAAAGGTCTTGTCTGCCTCACCGCGTGTATCGCAGGACATATTCCGCAGCTTCTTCTGGAAAACAAATACGACGAGGCGAAGGCGTACGCCGAGGAGCTGAAATCCTATTTTGAAGAGGGCGATTTTTATATTGAGCTTCAGAACCATTTCTTAGAGGAAGAGCTCAGGATTATGCCGTTTCTCATTCGTCTTGCGGGGGACGTCGGGGTCAAGTGCGTTGCGACCAACGACGTTCACTACGTAAAAAAAGAGGACAGCGACATGCACAAAGCCCTCGTCTGCATAACCATCGGCAGAACCTTCGACGATTACGAGAGCTCTGGAATGAATTACGCGAAGGAGGAATATTATCTCCGGAGCGAGGAGGAAATGCTCGAGAGATTCAAGAACTTCCCCGAAGCCGTGTGGAACACCGTCGAGGTGGCGGAGAAGTGCAATCTTACGCTTCCCGGCAAACAGAGACTGCTGCCGGCTTACGAAAACGAGGAGATGAAATCTCTCGGCATGAACAGCGAAGAGTATCTCCGTTTTATCGCCTACCGCGGGCTTAAAAAGCGTTACGGCGAAGAGCTGCCGCAAAACGTTATCGACCGTGCGGAGGAGGAGCTGGGCGTTATATACAAGACGCGTTTTCCCGATTACTTTCTGGTCGTTTGGGACTTTATAAACGCCGCGAAGGAAATGGGCGTTCCGGTAGGCCCCGGAAGAGGAAGCGGCGTCGGAAGCATCATCGCCTACGCGATAGGGATAACCGACGTGGAGCCTTTACGTTACTCCCTCATTTTCGAGAGATTTCTTTCGGCAGACCGTGAAGACTATCCCGACTTCGATATCGACTTCTGCTGTGACAGGCGTGAAGAGGTTATCGAATACGTCTGTCAGAAATACGGCAGAGAGAACACCTGCCACATCATAACCTTCGGGACCTTGAAGGCGAAACAGGCCTTCAGAGACGTCTGCCGCGTATTCGGAATAGATTTGGGGGAAACCAACCGCCTCGGACAGTACATTCCCAAAACGGTAAAACGTTTCGAGCACCTTCTCCGGAACTATATGGATTACAGTGAGAACGAAAACGGAGTGATGTCGAAAACGGTGGTTCCCGAGATACTTAACGCTTACGAAAACGACCCGCGTTTTAAGCAGATATTCGATATAATCGTCAAAATCGACGGTATGCCGAGACAGCCGGGGATGCACGCCGCGGGCGTAATTATCTGTAAGGATAAGGTTTCCGATTATATTCCTCTTTCCATAAACCAGAAGGGCGGGGAGAGAAACGTTATTTCCCAATACGACAAAACCGAGGTCGAGCCGATAGGGCTTTTGAAGATGGACTTTTTGGGGCTTGTAACCCTGACAGACCTGAAGCTTGCGACCGATTACGTCAGGGAAAACCACGGCGTAGAGGTGGATTTCCACAAGCTCGGATACGAGGACCCCGAGGTCTACAAGCTAATCGGAAGCGGGGATACAGACGCTGTATTCCAGCTTGAAAGCGCGGGTATGAAAAAGTTTATGGCGGAATTAAAGCCCACCTGCTTAGAGGACATCATAGCAGGAATTTCCCTTTACCGCCCCGGTCCTATGGGGGATATTCCCAAGTTTATCAGAAACAAAAAGAACCCCGAGGGCGCGGTTTACATTCACGAGAAACTGAGACCCATTCTGGAGGTTACCTACGGCGTTACAATTTATCAGGAGCAAGCCATGCAGATAGCGCGTGACCTCGGCGGCTACACCATGCAGGAAGCTAACAAATTCCGCGCGGTTATATCCAAAAAGAAAAAGGATAAAATGCCGTACCACAAGGAAAAATTCACGGCAGGCTGTGTCGCCAACGGCATAGACAAAGAGACCGCGGAAGCGATTTTCGCAAGCATCGAGGCGTTCTGTTCCTACGCATTCAACAAATCCCACGCCGCGGCTTATGCGGTTTTGGGCTACCAAACAGCCTATTTCAAGCGCTACTATCCGCAGGAACTGTTCACGGCGGTTCTCAATAACAGAATTACCAAATCGGACGAGATAAAGAAGTACACGGCGATTATAAAGGACACTTTAGGTATATCCATTCTTCCTCCCGACATAAACGAATCGGAAAGGCGCTTCTCAACCAACGGCTCCACAATCCGTTACGGCTTGATGGCTATTAAGAACGTCGGTGAAAACGCCATAAACGCCGTTATCGAAGAGAGAAAGAAGAACGGGCGCTATAAAGACCTCGAGGACTTCCTCTACAGAACCATAAGCTTAAGGGACAGACAGGCGGCGGTTATCAACAAGAGAATGATTGAGTGTATGATTTACGCCGGCGCGTTCGATTCCTTCGGGCTGAAGCGTTCCGTTATGATTGTTAGCTACGAGCAGATAATGGCAAACGCCGAAGCGGAAGCGAGACTTAAGGCGGACAATCAGTTCAATATGTTCGATATGATTGCCGAGATGACCGGAGAGGAGAGGGACAAGTTCGAGTATCCCAATCTTAAGGAATACGACCAGAGAACAAAGCTCGCCAAAGAAAAAGAGATGCTCGGAATGTATATGAGCGG
>CAYXBO010000098.1:0-5354 GCA_964463195.1 uncultured Christensenellaceae bacterium
CGGCTCTACTATAGACGCAATTCTCGGCGCTGCGAACATTCCGATTTTCGCAGGTGAAGAGGGTATCTGCAAGAGCTCTAACGGTATCGTTACGCTTTCCATAAGCTACTACAATATCGGTGTCAAAACCGGTAAAATGGCTGCCGAAATCCTTCTCGGTAAAGCAGACGTTTCCACGATGGCTATTCAGTACGACGAGCATCCCGTCAAAAAGTACAATAAGGCCAGATGCGAGGCTCTCGGAATTCCTGTTCCGGCGGGCTACGAAGAATTGGTAATCGCATAATAACAAAAGGATTTTAACAGAAGTTTATGGCATTCTTAAACGCATTGCCCGGAGCCGTTTCACAGGGGCTCATATGGGGCATAATGGCAATCGGTCTCTTTATTACCTATAAGGTGCTCGATTTTGCCGATTTAACCGTTGACGGTTCGATTTGCACCGGCGCAGTCGTCTGCGCCGTGCTTATTACCTCAGGTGTAAACGCCTGGGCGGCAATTATCGTCGCCTTTATCGCCGGCGCGTTGTGCGGTATAGTCACCGGTCTTTTCCATACCGTTATGGGTATTCCGCCCATTCTTTCCGGTATTCTTACACAGCTCATTCTCTGGTCGGTCAACCTCAAAATTCTCGGCAGAGCCAATATGCCGATTAACGCAAGGAACACTTACGTCATTTTAACCCAATTAAACGTAGGTATGGCAATTCTCGCGGTTGTCGGTTTCGTTGCGGTTTCGATAATTTTACTGTACGCCTTTTTCGGAACGGAAAAGGGTGCCGCAATAAGAGCTACCGGTAGCAACGAGAACATGGCTCGGGCGCAGGGTATTAACGTTAAGGTAAATAAGGTTATCGCGCTCGCAATATCCAACGGGTTCGTCGCTTTATCCGGCGCGCTCCTTGCCCAGTATCAGGGGTTTGCCGATATCAATATGGGAAGAGGCGCAATCGTTATCGGTCTTGCCGCAATAATAATCGGAGAGGCTGTCGTTTCGAGAATAAGCTCCAACTTTATAGTGAAGCTTTTGGGCTGCGCCTTCGGCGGCGTGGTTTATTACGTCGTTTACCAAGCGGTTATTATGATGGGTATCGACACCGATTTACTCAAAATGCTTTCCGCTTTGGTCGTCGCGGTGTTCCTCGGCGTGCCTTACTGGAAGAGACAGTTCTTCACCAAGTCTGGAAAGCCTAAGACTGACGGCGACGGCGACAACTCCAACGGCTTGAAAAAGCTCTGTTCCAAATTTACCGGACTCTTTAAAAAGAAGGGCGAAGAGGAAGTAAAAGACCCCGAGCCCGCAGAGGAAAACCAAACCGATGTGGAGAAGTCCGAAGGTTCGGAGGTGGAAAAAAATGCTTGAGCTTCAGGGAATTACCAAGATTTTTAATCAGGGAACCGTCAACGAAAAGAAGGCTCTCGACAATTTAACTCTCACCTTAAACGACGGAGATTTCGTGACCGTCATAGGCGGCAACGGCGCCGGAAAGTCCACCATGCTGAACGCTATTGCGGGAGTCTGGAAGCTCAATTCAGGAAAAATTCTGGTGGACGGCGAGGACATAACATCCAAAGCCGAGCACCGCCGCGCGCAGTATTTCGGAAGAGTGTTTCAGGACCCCATGCTCGGGACCTCCGCCGATATGCAGATTATTGAAAATCTTTCCCTTGCCTACAGAAGAGGGAAGCTCCGCAGTCTGAAATGGGCGATTACCCGCGCGGAAAAGGAATTTTATAAGGAACAGCTTTCCCGTTTCGATTTGGGACTTGAAAACCGTCTTACCAATAAAGTAGGGCTTTTGAGCGGCGGTCAGAGACAGGCGTTGACCCTTCTCATGGCTACCATGAAAAGACCCAAAATGCTCCTTCTCGACGAGCACACCGCAGCTCTCGACCCGAAAACCGCGGCAAAGGTCCTTGCGATAACAGAGGAAATCGTAAACGAAGCTAAGCTGACTACCTTAATGATAACCCACAATATGAGAGACGCCATTAAATACGGCAACCGCCTCATAATGATGCACGAGGGTAAAGTTATTTACGACGTGAGCGGAGAGGAAAAGAAAAATCTGACCGTCGAAGACCTTCTGAAGAAGTTCGAGCAGGTCTCCGGTCATGAGCTCGACAACGACAGAATGTTGTTGGTTTGAGGGAGCAGGCGTTCTTTTTTTCGGGAGAAAAAAAGAACTAAAAAAAGCCAAGTAACGCCGCGAGTTCGCAACTACGTTGCTGTAACTCGCGGCTTTTGTCTTTGTTTGGCACTTCTCTCTCCTTATCGTCATTGCAAGGAGCGTTAGCTCCGCGGCAATATAGACTTAAATAAAATATCCGTAACCAATCGCGGTGCGATTGATTTCACCAAGCCGTAAGGCTTGATTTCACTCACGCGGTAGCGTGAATTTCACCGCACGCTTGCGTGCGATTTCACGGCGAGCATAGCGAGCAATTTTACTTGACATATACCCCCGAGGGGTATATTATAATGATAATAATACGAGGTGCAGAATGAAAAAGGACGGAGAGAAAAGATTTAAAGCCCACCCGAGAAGCGACGAGTGCAAGAAAAAGCTTATTAACCGCTGCAACAGGATTGCCGGACAGATGAGCGGCGTAAAATCAATGATAGAAGAGGACCGGTATTGCGAGGACATTTTAGTTCAGCTTGCGGCAATCGGCAATTCCGTAAAGAGTTTGGCTATCGAAATTCTGGACGACCACATGAATTCCTGCATGATTGAAAATATCAAGGCGGGAAATACTGACGTTGTCGACAGTGTTATAGAGCTTATAAAGAGGTACCGTTATCAATGAAACAGCGTTTTGAGGTTAAAGGCATGACCTGCGCCGCCTGCGAGCGGCACGTTCATAGAGCCGTCGGAAAACTGGACGGCGTAAAGAGCGTCAACGTCAACCTTTTGCAGAACAATATGGTCGTCGATTTCGACGACGGCGTTTGTCCGAAGGAAAGGATAGAGAGCGCCGTTTCCGAAGCGGGCTACGAGGCGTTTATAAAGGAGGAAAAAAAAGAGGTCGGAAAGGTCAAGGATTATTCCCTTGCGAAGCTCATTTTCTGCATCGTCGATTTGCTCGTTATTATGTACGTTTCCATGGGCAATATGATGTGGGGCTTTCCGCTGCCACGGGTTTTCGACCACCACTATAACCCGACGGGGTTTGCGCTTTTGCAGTTCCTTCTGGTGCTCCCCATAATCTTTATTTACCGCAACTATTTTATTTCGGGGTTCAGAAAGCTCCTGAAGCGCGCGCCCAATATGGATACGCTCATAGCAATCGGCGCAACGTTTTCCATGGCTTACGGAATTTACTGCCTCTTTATGATAAGCTACGGTTACTCCGAATATCACATGTATCTGTATTTCGAGTCCGCGGGCATGATTCTGGTGTTCGTCAGCATAGGCAAATATTTAGAGGGGCTTTCCACGAGAAGAACCACCGACGCTATAACCAAGCTCATGGATTTGGCGCCCAAAACCGCTACGGTTCTTTCGGACGGAAAGGAAATTACCGTCAAGGCGGAGGAGGTTAAAAAGGGAGATACAGTCATCGTCAGAAAGGGAGCGGCAATCCCCGTTGACGGAAGGGTTATTAAGGGAAAAGCCTCCGTCGACCAGTCCAATATAACCGGAGAATCCATTCCGGTTTTCAAAATCGAGGGCGACGAGGTAATCTCTTCATGTATCGTCACTTCGGGCTATATCGAGATTGAAGCGACGAAGGTCGGCGAGGACAGCTCCTTTGCAACGATAATAAAGCTCGTCGAAGAGGCTTCCAATTCCAAAGCGCCGATTTCCAAGCTTGCCGATAAGATTTCCGGAATTTTCGTGCCGGTTATTTTAGCCGTCGCCGTCGTAGTTTTTATTGCAAATATCCTCTATTCGGCGTTGGCGAAGCCCGAGTTTGTTTCAAGCGCCTTCGAGATTGCCTTAAACTTCGCAATTACCGTAGTCGTCATCGCCTGTCCCTGCGCGTTGGGGCTGGCAACTCCGGTGGCGGTTATGGTCGGGACGGGAAAGGCGGCGAAAAACGGTCTCTTAATAAAAAACGCCGAAATTTTGGAAGCCGCACATAAAATAGATACCGTCGTTCTCGACAAAACCGGAACCTTAACCCGCGGTAAACCGACTGTTACGGATTTGGAAAAGTTTGCCGAGTTCGATATAGCATCCGTGCTGTATAGCTTTGAAATCAAGTCCGAGCACCCGTTAGGCTCCGCAATCGTCGAGTATACCAAAGACAAAAAGACCGTCGATTACGAGGTGACGGATTTCCGCTCGGTGGACGGCAAGGGGCTTTCGGGCAGAATAGGAGAGGACGAATATAAAATAGGTAATCTCCGCTTTTCCGAGCACCCCTCCGGCGAGCTCGTGGAGAAAATGAACGCATTTGCTGCTTCGGGTAAAACGGCGCTCGCGGTTTTCCGGAACGGCGAAGCCGTAGGAATAGTCGCCGTAAAGGACGAGCTGAAGGAGACCTCAAAAGAAGCCGTCCGGCTTTTGAGAAAACAGGGAATTAAGGTCGTAATGCTGACGGGCGACAACGCCGCGACTGCTCAGGCTATAGCCGACGAGGTGCACGTAGACAGGGTGATTTCCGAAGTTCTTCCCGAAGATAAGGCTAAGGTTATCGAGGAGCTCAAAAAGGAGAACAAGTGCGTCGCTATGGTAGGCGACGGTGTAAACGACGCTCCTGCGCTGACTACCGCGGATATCGGAATTGCAATCGGCGCCGGAAGCGACGTCGCGTTGGAGTCCGCGGATATCGTGCTTATGCGCGACGACCTTCTGGATGTCCGCAACGCCATTGCGCTAAGTCGCCGAGTTATAAGAACCATAAAAACCGGACTGTTCTGGGCGTTCTTCTATAACGCAGTATGCGTACTCCTTGCGACCGGATTGTGGTTTTATCTCTCAAACGGCAGCTTCAAAATGGAACCAATGTACGGCTCCATTGCCATGAGCCTCTCGAGCGTTTCCGTCGTCTTGAACGCGCTCACCATAAACTTTTTCAGAATTAAACGGGAAGCTCCCGTTGAAAATACAAATAACGATTTTTCGGAGGAAACTGAAATGAACAAACTGGTTCTTAACGTAAACGGAATGTCCTGCAACCACTGCAAAATGACGGTCGAAAAGCTCTGTAAAGCCGCGGCAAACGTCACCGACGCCACCGTCTCCCTCGCCGACAAGAACGTCACCATCACCTACGACGGCGCAATCGACAAAGAGAGCATCGTAAGAAGCATAAACGAAGAAGGGTTTGAAGTTGTAGAGTGATTTTGTTTGTACTTTTTCGGAGGCGAAAAAGTACCAAAAAGCCAACTAACGCCGCGAGTTC
>CAYXBO010000099.1:0-5347 GCA_964463195.1 uncultured Christensenellaceae bacterium
TTGTACTTTTTTCTGCGAAGAAAAAAGTACCAAAAAAGACGAAGTTAAAGCCGCAAACTCGCAATTGCATTGCTCAAGTTTGCGGCTTTTGTCTTTTGTTGGTGATTTATTATCTTGACAATAAAGAAATCTTTTTGTATATATAATTGTAGAGTTTACTAAAGGAGATTAAATATGAAATATTGTCAACATTGCGGAGCACAGTTATTGGATGAAGCGGTAATTTGCCCGAGTTGCGGCTGTTCCGTAGAAAATCGTCCGTCTAAAGCGGAGACCTCTTCTACATTAAAACTTATAGCAAAAATATTTATGATTATCGGTTGTCTTTCAACGTGCTGGTGCGTGATTCCGCTTCTCTGGACCATTCCTATGACCGTCCATTATTGGAAATCCGTAGAAAACAGAACGCCTGTCAGTACGGGATTTAAGATTTGTTCCTTGCTTTTCGTAAATCTCATTGCAGGGATTCTTATGCTTTGCGATAACGAGAATATACAAGACGCTTAAATTGCAGTTTATTTTATGAAAAACGCGCCGATTGTTCGGCGCGTTTTTAATCGGATAACGTAAAAATTTCTATTTCGCAATAGTTGTTAAAAACGCCGCTAAGGCTTTCAGTTGGTCGTCGGTAAGTCTGGTTGCGGCTCGCATTGCTTCGGCAAAAGAGCTGTCGTCCGTCGATTTATACCCGAACCCGCTTTCTCTTCCCAGCAATTCGTCAACGCTTACGAAAAATGCGTCTGCAAGCTTTATCAGAGTTTCGCAGTCGGGCTGTGTGAACCCGTTTTCCCAGTTGCTTACGTTTCGCTGGGTGCTTCCTATTTTTTCCGCAACCTCTTTTTGCGTATAGTGCATTTCTTCTCTAAGTTCTTTAATTCTCAACATATTTCGCCACCTACAATAAATTTTCTACAACATAGCAGAAAATTTACCAAAAATTCCTTGACGGAGAAAATTTTTTACTGTAATATACGATATAGTAAAAGAAAATTTGCTAAATACGGAGGATGAAATCAATGAAATGTTCTAAACATACAGACAGAGACGCGGTTGCACAATGTGCGAATTGCGGTGCGGGAGTTTGTTCCGAGTGCGCTAAAGCGACCGAAGATTTGAGAGAAAGCTGTGGAACGCTTTGCGTGAACTGCTACAGCGCGGAGCTTCAGGAAACGGCGGCTTTTTACCGTTCGCGTAAAAACAAAAAGATTAAAAGAGTTATAATCAGTACAATTCTTTACATTATCGGCGTTGTACTTCTGATAATGGGAAGTGTGGCTTCTGCATCGTCAGCAAATGACGGCTCCAACGTATTATATATTCTTGTCGGCATACTTCTTTGCGGAATCTTTTACGGCATTACGATGTTCAAAAAGGCAAAGGAAGAACACGAGGAGCATGAAAGGAAGCACGGAGCAAGCTATACTATTACAGATACGGGAGTTTACCGTGACACCGGTCTCGGAACGAAAATTATATACTTCTGCATAGGAACATTATTCGGAGTAGTGATAACGCCTATAAAAGTTATCGTAGATATTCTCGACATTGTCAACTACACGAAAGACGCTAAAGCATTAATGGCAGAATCTATTGCGGTAAAAAACATATAACTGTTACCTTATTATACATGAAAAGCGCGTCGAGCAATCGGCGTGCTTTTCATTTACGGTCGGGGCTACGCGGGGCTGGATTGCTTCGTCACTTCGTTTCTCGCAATGACAATCGCGCCGTTGGCGCGGTGAAATCGCCGCTTTGCGGCGGTGAAATTCACGCTGACGCCGTGAGTGAAATCAAGCCTTGCGGCTTGGTGAAATCACTCGCCTACGGCGAGCGGTTGTGGATATTTTATTATAATTTCTGGATTGCTTTGTCGCTACGCTCCGCGCAATGACGAAAGAACCCAATAAAGACTACAAGCGGAAACCGTTGCGAGTATTCGCAGGTTTCCGCTTGCACAGCGTCTTTTTTGGTTCTTTTTTCTTCGCAGAAAAAAGAACATTAACTTTCATATTCTACTTTCAACAAGCACAGACCTTCTGGCGGGTAGGTTTTGCCGGCGGATTTGCGGCTTTTGGTTTGTAGGGTATCTTTTATTGCGGTTTCGGGGAGCTTCCCTTTACCGATAAAGGCGAGGGTTCCGGCTATTATTCTGACCATATTGTAGAGAAAACCGTCGCCGGTGACTGTCAAGGTTATTTCGTCTCCGTGCTGCTCGAGGTTTGCGTAGGAGAGGGTGCGGACGGTGTTGGTTATATGGCTACCGGTTGAAGAAAAACCTGCGAAGTCGTGAGTGCCTACGAGGTCGGATACGGCGCGTTTCATTGCGTCGAAATCGACGGGCGGGACGAGCTGGGTGTGCGTTCTGCGCCTCGTTGGGGAGAGTATGCGCGAAACGTAAAAGCGGTAAACGTAGGTTTTCTTCTTGACGGAATAGCGGGCGTGGAAGTCGTCGGGGACGGTTTTAGCGGAAAGCACCCGGATATCGTCGGGGAGACGGGTGTTGACAGCGAAGGGGATTTTTTCGGGGTCGATAAGCTTTTCGGCGTCGAAATGCGCGGTCTGTCCGAGCGCGCTCACTCCGCTGTCGGTTCTGCCGCTTCCTTCGGTCTTTATATCCTCGGAAAAGAGGTCGGACAATGCGGCGTTTAGCACGTCCTGAACGGCTACGGCGTTCTTCTGCGATTGCCAGCCCGCGTACGCAGAGCCGTCGTATTCAACGGTAATCAAGTATCTCATATAAAGGAAAGCGGAGGCAGGAGCCCCAGGAAGTGGCTTCTTGTAAAAACTATGAGAGTTACGAACCCCGCGACGACGATAAGACCTACTAGGTCGCGCCATGTGAAGGTCAGCTTTTTCATTTTGGTGCGCTTATCGGTGGCGTTATAGCAACGGGCGTCTAATGCAAGCGCCAAATCACCCGCCTTGTTAAACGAGCTGACGAACAGCGGAATGAGCACGGGGAGCATGGCTTTGGCGCGTTTGATTAACCCGCCCGTGTCGAAGCTTGCGCCGCGCGCCTTCTGCGCCGCCATTATTTTGGAAATTTCCTCGACCAGAGAGGGAATAAGCCTCAAAGCGATGCTCATAATAATCGCTATGTCGTGGACGGGGAATTTTATAACCTTCAATGGGGACAGCAACCATTCTATGCCGTCGGTTAAGCTCATGGGGGTGGTGGTTAAGGTTATCATGGAGGTTCCGACCACGAGAAGAATGAGGCGGAGCGCCATTTTCAAGGAGAAGTCTATACCTTCCCAGGTTATGATGTGGACGTTTTCCCATACGAAGGTGCCTGTTCTGTAAAACAAGAGGTTCAGTATTATGGTAAACAGCACCAGAAACAGCACGGCTTTAAGGCTGCGCAGCACGCTCCGGAGCGGGACGCACGATGCGATTATAATTACCGAAACGAAGAGGGCGAGTGCAATAAAGCCCCAGTAATTGTTTGCGAGAAAAACGGCGACGATATAAGCCACGACGAATATTATCTTTGCGCGGCTGTCCATTTTGTGTATTATGCTGTCGGCGGGGTAGAACTGCCCGAAGGTTACGTCTTTAAGCATTTTTCTCCCCCAGTTTCTTTTTGATTGCGGCGGAGAGCTCGGCGACCGTCAAGGGAGTGATACCGAGGTCGAAGCCGCGTTCCTTTAAAAGCAGGGCGATATTTGCTACGTGCGGCAGTCCGAGGGAGAGCTTTTCGACGTCACGGGAAGAGAACAGCTCGCGCGGCGTGGTGTCGTACGCTATTTTGCCGTCCTTTAAAACCACGGCGCGGTCGCAGTATTCGGCAATTTCGTCCATGTTGTGGGAAATTATTATAACGGTTCTGACGAAGGTTTCCTTGAGGCTTCTTATCAGGTCGAGCATCTCGCGTTTGCCCACGGGGTCGAGACCCGAGGTCGGTTCGTCGAGAATTAAGATTTCCGGACGCGCGGCGATAACTCCCGCAATGGCGAGCCTTCTTTTCTGTCCGCCCGACAGATTGAACGGCTCTCTGTCCTTTACCGCTTCAAAATCGAGACCGACAGCCCTTATGGCTTCCTCCGCCATTTTAGCCGCTTCCTCTTTGGAAAAGCCGAAGTTCTTCGGTCCGAACATTACGTCTTTTAAGCAGGTCTCTTCAAACAGCTGATATTCGGGATACTGGAAGAGCATGCCCACGTTTTTCCTAAGCTTCAGCTTGTCGAAACGCCTTTGCGTGAGGTCTATTTCCCCGACCTTGATAGAACCGCTTTCGGCTTTTATCAGCGCGTTGAGGTGTTGGATAAGGGTGGATTTTCCGCTACCCGTAGCTCCGATTATACCGACGGTTTCGCCGTCCGCGATATTTAACGTTATACCGTCGAGAGCCTTCTTTTCGTACGGCGTTTTGGGCATGTAGGTGAAGGATAAATCCTTTATTTCAATCGACATAACGCCTCCGCGAATTCCTCGTCCGTAAGGACCGCGCCTACGTCCAGAACGTCCTTTATGCTTTCCGCGACTTTAGGAGCTACCGGCATTTCTATCATTGCTTTTTTTACGAGTTCGGGTTCTCCGAATATCTCTTTAGGGGTACCCACGCGCAATATTTCGCCGCCGCTCATGACTACGGCTTTATCGGCGTTTACCGCCTCGTCCATGTAGTGGGTGATTAGGATAACCGTCATTCCCTGTTCTTTGTTTAGCTTCCGGACGACGTCTAAAACCTCGCCGCGACCTTTGGGGTCGAGCATGGAGGTGGACTCGTCGAGAACGAGAATCTTCGGAAGCATGGCGAGCATTGCCGCAATGGCTATTCTCTGCTTTTGTCCGCCCGAAAGCTTGAATGGGGTGTGAGTGGCGTATTCCGTCATCCCGACGGCTTCAAGCGCCCAGTCGACGCGCCTTCTTATTTCGTCGGAGGGAACGCCTAAGTTTTCCGGACCGAACGCTATGTCGTCCTCGATTATCGACGCGACCATCTGGTTGTCGGGGTTCTGAAACACCATGCCGACGGTTTTTCTTAAGTCGAAAATTCTGTTCTCGTCAGACGCGTCTATTCCGTCGACGAAAATCTTTCCTTCGTCGGCAGTGATAAATCCGTTCAAGAGTTTGGCAAGGGTGGACTTGCCGCTTCCGTTGTGTCCGAGAACCACGACGAACTCCCCGCGGTTCACCGTGAGGTCTATTCCTTCCACTCCTACGACGGTGTCTTCCCCGTTTTTGTAGTAGCAGGAGGCGTTTTCTATCCTTATTATCTCGCTGTTCTCGGTTTCCATATCGCTTATGATACCATAACCGGTGGGTTTTGCAAAGAGAATGAAAGGGGGTTGTACTTTTTTGTGGCACAACAAAAAAGTACCAAAAAAATGTGTCGCCCCTGATT
>CAYXBO010000100.1:0-5329 GCA_964463195.1 uncultured Christensenellaceae bacterium
ACGAAGCGGATACTTTTTCACTTTTCACTCTTACTTCTTACTTTAATATTTATCCACAACCGCTCGCCGAAGGCGAGTGATTTCACCAAGCCGCAAGGCTTGATTTCACTCACGCGTCAGCGTGAATTTCACCGCCACGCAGTGGCGATTTCATTGCGAGCGCAGCGAGCAATACCACTTGACACTCGCTGTGAAACGTTTTATAATGTTTGTAACAATGGCTACAAAATCCTCAAAGGACAAAAGATAAATATGGCGTTTAATATAATGAAATGTTTAAAGCAGTGCAATCTCTTCCGTGATTTTACGGAGGACGAGGTCAACGCGATATTTGACTGTCTTAAAGGTCGCGTGGCTATATATTCCAAAGGGGCTATCGTGGTTTCGGCGGGAGACTCAATCGAGGAAATCGGCATTGTTTTAGACGGAGCGGCAATCGCTTTTTCCGAAACCCGCGGGGGAAGAAAGCAGGTTGAAGCCGAGCTTTATCCGGGTGACATGTTCGGCGAGGTGGACGGATACCTTCCTGGAGCCTCTATGCCGTACAGCGTGGTTGTTGCAAGCGACGACACTCACATTATGTATATTACCCTGTCGACCATCGTTAAGCAGTGCGGAAAATCCTGCCCGTGGCATCAGAAGCTTCTGACCAATGCGTTAAAGACTTTAGCCGAGCGCATAAATACTGTCAAGAACGACAACGGTTATCTCGCGATAAAGAGCATGCGCTTAAAAATCGCAAAGCTCGTATACGCCGCCTACGAAGAGCAGCTCACCGACGTCGTGAGCCTCGGCAAAAACCGTAACGAAATGGCGGAATACTTAAACGTTTCCCGCCCCTCCATGTCCCGCGAGATGATGAGAATGAGAGACGAGGGCATAATAGATTTCTGGAAAGACAAGATAACCATTCTTTCCTTGGACAAGCTTCGCGCGATAGTGGAAAAAGAATAAACTCTCGCAAATTACACACTATATATAAGGATATATATATTCAGGAGTTATTGACTATGAAAAGAGACAGAAAACTGCAAAAAGTTTTGGCGATTACCTTTTTCGTATTGAGCTTCATATTCCTGTTGCTCGATTTGCTGTTCATCTTCAACGAAAGCTTTACCTTGGAAGACATGCACAACAGAATAATCCGCGTTATCGTCATAGTTCTGACGGTGCTCTTCCTGGGAGTGGGAATTGCGGTTATTATCGAAGCGTTCTGGAACAAGGAAGCGCTGTCCTCCATTATCCTCTACAGCGACAGGGCGTCGTCCGTTAAGGTTACCAAGACCGTTATAAAGAACATAGTCAAGAAAAACGCCGCGTTGATTGAAGGCGTTAAAACCCGCGGCGAGACCCTCTATCTCGACGAGAACGGCGGTGTTCGCATGTCAGTCAACGTTACCGTCAAAAACAACGACGTGGATTACGCGGTGGACAGACTGCGCTGTCTTTTGTTCGACGCGTTCTATGAAATCCTCGGCGTGGAATTTTCCAAAATCGATTTCAGAGTGACCGCTTTACAGCCCAAATACGTTCCCGATATGCAGAAGGTTGACGAAGAGGCGGAAGATATGAAGGAAAAACGCGAGAAGCTCGCCGAAGCCAAAAAGCTCCTCGAGGAGCAGGAACAGCAAGCCGCCGAAGAGCGCCTTGCCGAAGAGAAAGCGAGAAGGGAACGCGAGGTTAAAGAACGTAACGAGAGAGAAGAAGCCCGCCGCGCCGAAAAGATTGCGGCAATACAGGACGAAGTCGCTTCCGAAAACGAAAAATCCGAAACGGAAGCTACCCCCGAGGGCAATTCCTTCGAGTCCGACAGCGAAGCGGAAGCCGTCGAAGAGGGCGAAATGATAGCCGTCGAGGACGCCGTACCTACTGCCGAAATGGTTACCGCAACGAGCGACGAAACCGACGGAACTCCCGTAGTCGAAGTCCCCGCAGACGCGCAGATTGACGCCAATCCCTTTACCACCGGCGCCGCAGAATTTGAGGGGGAAACCGCAGAAGAAGAAAGCCGCACCGTCGAAGAAAATACCGGAGACGGTAACGGACAAACCGAAGAAGATAATTAGGAGGATACAATAATGAAAGAAATAACCAAGGATATGCTCATTTCCGAAGTTTTTGAGGAAGGTAACAAAGAAGCTATGGCCGAAGTCCTGTTTTCCGTAGGTATGCATTGCCTCGGCTGCGCCTTCGCCCACGGCGAAACCGTCGAACAAGCCGCCGCCGTCCACGGCGTCGACCCCGACGAACTCGTCAATATGTTAAAAGAAGCTCAGGCTTTGTAGTTATTGTACTTTTTCGGTGGCGAAAAAGTACCAAAAAGCCAACTAACGCCGCGAACACGCGATTATGTCGCTTGTGTTCGCGGCTTTTGTCTTTGTTTGGTGCTTCTTCCTCCCCATCGTCATTGCGCGGAGCGTAGTTACAAAGCAATCCAACCGCCATCGTCATTGCGAGGCGTAGCCGAAGCAATCCAGGCTTAATAAAAAATCCACAACCGCTCGCCGTAGGCGAGTGATTTCACCAAGCCGCAAGGCTTGATTTCACTCACGCGTAGCGTGAATTTCACCGCCACGTAGTGGCGATTTCACCGCGCCAACGGCGCGATGCCCGCAGCCCCGCCCGCCGTCATTGCGCGGAGCGTAGCGACAAAGCAATCCAGTCCCGCGCAGCCCCGCCTGCATGGTGAATTCCCTGCGTTTCACCGCAATTTAACTTTTTTGTCAAAAACTGTGAACGGCAAAAGTGTTGACGGATTGATTTCAGAAGTTTAGAATATATATGTATAGTTGGCGGAATATGCCTTAAGTACAGATAAGAGAAACGGAATGAATAAATCGGTAAGACAAAAAACACTGATATTCGTTATTATTGCGGTATTAGTAATATTAAGCGCTTTGGTAGTGCTTTCCGTAACGCCTCCAAATGAGGCGGAGGCTTTGATTACTTCCGATATTTCCAATGCAGTTCAGGCAGGCGGTGGAGCGGAGCTGTGGGATAAGAATGACGACTCGTTCAATCCTACCGTGCTTAACGATATGATGAACAAACTCTTCGGAGGAGTAAATCCGACTACTTATATAAAGAATAACGGGGCAACCGATTGGAGCTCGTACGGAAAAAATTCTCCGACTTCGGACACAGCTGAAAAGACCAAACAGTATTGGGTTGTTCCTGCGTCAACTATCAATACTAAAGTCGGCAATGCGACGTACGGTATGGTAGTACAGTTGGACGGCAAATATTGGGTCGTTACCTCTTTGACTCTTGACACCAGCGGGAACGTCGTCGTCACTTTGATGCTTTCAAATCCCATAGGTTCGTCGTATTATTCCTCGAGCAATGCGAATAAAGTGGGCAACAATATGTATAGCTCCAGTATCGTCCGCGAGCAATTGCTAACGAACGCTAATACCGCTGCGACTTGGGGGCTTTTCAGGTCTTCGAGCATGTTTGCCCAAAGATTTCTGGTAAAACCTAAAACAATTCAATATCAGCGTACGGAAACTCATAACGATAGACCGAACAATATGTCGGACGTAAATAAAGCACTTTGCAAATGAAGCTTTGGCTCCGTTTACTACTGCCAGCTGGCATTCCGGCGGTATTTATCAATCAACCACTGCAAACACTACGGTTGGCGGTGTTCGTTACGACGCTTGGGGTGAAGACTATATTTGGCTTCCTTCTTTTACGGAGATTGGGGCAAACGATAAGCTTATGACCTCAAGTATTTGGCGTTTAACAACTAAACAGAGGCAATTTACTTCTACTTTAACTTGTGCGTGGTTGAGAACCGGTTACCGTGCTTCTTACATCGGAAATAATACGTACAGAACTTCTAGTGACTCTATCGGCGGTTTTGAATGTAACACAGAGCAAGCTATAAGACCTGCAATTCATCTGAACCTTACCGCCGCACTGGCTTCTGGAGTTTCGCTCAAAAACCCCGCCAACGTAACAACGACCTACAACAGCGACGTGCAGACGGTTAAGACCGCGTACACCGCAAATCCCACGGCTAACTCGTGGTACTCTTCAAAATGGTATGAAAATACTAATAAATACGTTGAGGTAACGTATTACGACAAGCTCGGTTCTGTGGTTACCAACTTTAAAAATGCCGGCGATTACTGGGTTAAGGTGGAAATACTGAAAAAGTGGCAGGAAGATGTAGAAAGCGAGGCTGATATCAACGGCGCGGCTTGGGGGTTGACTGCGAATGAGATTTTAGCAATAAAGGCGGGACGAAAGCCGAAATTTGCCGGAACTGCCGACACTTCGGACACAGCCCATATGGAATCGGACACCGTCAGGTGGTTTACATTCAAGATAAATCCCAAAGAATTGACGGTCAATAAACCTTCGTACGACCGGAATACGGGGACGTTATCTCCGCCGAGCTTTGCCGTGCCTGGCGAATTGTATGCTGATGCTCCGGCTGTTGTCGCAAGCGTTACGGGAACTGCCGCGGACGGGACGGAGTTCAATTTGATAGATACCGTTCCGAATAAGCGCGGAAAGTATAAGGCGCAGGCAATTCTCGTTAAGTCAGCTTCGGATACCTCTTCTTATGACGGCGGAAATTACGTTATCAAAAACGCAACTGATATATATTGCAACGTTGAAGTCGACTACCAAAGGCTGAACATTCCCGCCGCCTCTGAAGGAAGCAAAACGTATAACGGAAGCGATATCAAATTCATTCTCACCGGTTATACGGCAGAATGGAGAGATATAGCGGTCTTGGTCGTCCCCGACAATCTTAAACTTGAAGGCAACGACACCGACGGTTGGTATCTCATTGCAAAAGACGCGGGAACGTATTCTGTCACCGCGGCTCTGAAATCGGATAAAAAGTCCGACTGGTGTTGGAAAACTACGAGCGCTTCGGAAGGAATAAGCGACGATAAGGTTGTGTCGGTAACAATTTCTAGAAAGACGCTTTTCATGGACTTTTTAAGCTCCAACGGAGCGTTCGTTATGCAGCAAGGGGCAGCCGTTCAGTTCAGTGTCGAGCCGACAAATCCGCTTGACGGAGACGAAGTTAAGATTTCGCTCGAATATTGCAATGCTCTTGACGACAGTAGCAAAATTCCCGTTCCGGGCGGAGTTTTGGACGCTTCGACGATTGAAGAAGCGGGCACATACAGAATGTATGCAAGCCTTGACGATACGATAGCTCCCGCAAACAAGAATTACGTGCTTGATACGAGCAGCTCATATCAGGATTTTACCATTAGTGCAAAATCTCCGACTATTGAAACTGTCAGTTGGGAATACAGGGAAAACGGCGGAGCGGCTACTCCTATTTCGGGCGGAGAGAGTC
>CAYXBO010000101.1:0-5300 GCA_964463195.1 uncultured Christensenellaceae bacterium
ATCGCGAAAAGTAAGAACACTACGCTTGCAAGATTTCTGTTTGCTTTGGGTATCGGGCAGATAGGCAAGAAGACGGCGAGAGTTCTTGCCGACCGCTTCAAAACGCTGGACGCTGTGCGTGCGGCGACCTTTGAGGATATCGTAGCGCTTCCAGATTTCGGAGATATTATGGCGGAAGGCGTGGTTTCCTTTTTCGCGGATAAAGAGAATTCCGAGCTCGTAGACAGGTTGCTTTCCAAAGGAATTGTGTTTGAAGAGGAAAAAGCGACGGAAGGCGTGTTCAGCGGAAAAGTCGTCGTCCTTACCGGTGCGCTCACGAAGTATAAGCGCGGAAAAGCCGCAGAGCTTATAAAAGAACGCGGCGGTATGGTCGCAGATTCCGTCAGTAAATCGGTGAATCTCGTAATAGTCGGAGAGGACGCCGGCTCGAAGCTCGCCAAAGCTCAGAAGCTCGGTCTGGAAATCTGGAGCGAAGAGCAGTTTTTGGCTGCACTTGAAGAGTAGTTGATTGTACTTTTTTCTGCGAAGAAAAAAGTACCAAAAAAGACGCTGTAACGCCGCGAACACGCGATTTCATCGCTTCCGTTCGCGGCTTTCGTCTTTGTTGGTCGCTTTTCGTCCCGTCATTGCGCGGAGCGTAGCGACAAAGTAATCCAGTCCCGCTAAGCCCCGCCCGCCGTCAGGCGGATTTCACGGAAAAATTTTTTCAAAAATTTTTTTAAAATTGTGGATAACTCAACGATTTCTATTTACAGGGAATTTATTTAAAGAGTATAATTTATATATAAACAGCGCAGTGAGGTGTTTCCGATGCTCAGTATGACAGGTTACGGAAAGGGCGAAGCCGAAAAGAACGGCTTGAAGCTGACCGTTGAATTCAAAACCGTCAATCACCGTTTTCTGGATATTTCTTTTAAGCTTCCGAGGGGGCTTCAGTCGCTTGAGGACGTTCTGAGAAAAACGCTTGCCGCAGGTATTAAACGCGGACACGTGGACGTTTACGTAAATCTTACGAGGACGGGCGCCGCGGCGCTGTCGCTTGATAAAGCCGCTGCCGAAAACTATCTTTCCATGGCTCGCGAGCTTGAGAGTATGGGGGTTTCTAACGATATTACGGCTTCGGTTCTTTTAAGACTTCCGGACGTCGTCACGGCGGTTGAAACGGACGACGCGGAGACGGTTGCCGAAATCTGCAAGGAAGCGGCGGGTACAGCTCTTGCGGCTCTTATAAAAATGAGAAAAACAGAGGGAGAAGCTCTCGTCCGCGATTTGACCGGAAAGGTTGACAATCTGAAAAAGCTGCTCGGAGAGGTTTCGGAGCGCGCGCCGAAGGTCAGGGAAAATTATTACTTAAATCTCAGAAAGAGAGTGTCGGAGCTCATTGCCGACGCCGCGGTTGACGAGGCGAGGCTTATTCAGGAAACGGCGGTTTTTGCCGACAAGTGCGCAATCGACGAGGAAATCGTTCGTCTTTCGGGGCATCTTGCGCATTTTTCCGAAATCGTCGCAAACGGAAGCGGCAAGCAGCTTGATTTTCTTGTTCAGGAAATGGGCAGAGAGGTCAATACTATAGGTTCCAAGTCAAACGATTTGGCGATAACGGAGCACGTTCTTTTAATGAAGAACGAAGTGGAAAAAATAAGAGAACAAGTTCAGAATCTGGAGTAACTAATTATGAGAAAAGGCATATTGTTCGTTCTGAGCGGTCCCTCAGGGGCAGGGAAAGGAACGATTTTAAAGGAAGTTTTGCAAAAAGTCGACAATCTTTCCTTTTCGGTTTCGGCAACGACCAGAGCGAAAAGAGAGGGCGAGGTAGACGGAGTAAATTATTTCTTTATGTCGCAGGAGGAGTTTGCCGAAAGGCTTGAGCGCGGCGAATTTCTGGAGCACGTCGAAAAATACGGAAACCGTTACGGTACTCTCAGAAGCTTTGTCGAACAAAAGCTTGCGGACGGCGTAGACATTATCTTCGATATAGAGACCGAAGGCGCGGCAAATATCCGGAAAATGATGCCTGAAGCGGTTTCCATGTTCGTAACTCCGTCCTCTAAAAACGAGCTTCTGAGAAGACTGGAGACGCGGGGGAGCGAAACTCCCGAGCAGCGCGAAAAGCGTTTTTCCAAAGCGTCAGACGAGCTGGCGGAGGCCGATAAATACGATTATATAATAATAAACGATTTTCTTGACGACGCGGTAAATACCGTAGTTTCAGCAATTCTTGCCGAGCGCGCCAGAATAAAAAACAACAAATTCATAATAGACAGACTGAAGTCTGAAAAATAGGAGGTAACACTACCATGATGATTGACCCGCCGATTGACAAACTTATCCAAAAGACCTTTTGCCGTTACGCTTTGGTATCGGGAATTGCCAAAAGAGCCAAGGAGCTCGCGGCACAGGAAACCGAAAAGCTCGACAATAGCGGACTGAAGGCAATTTCCTTTGCCGCAAAAGAAATTTACGACGGCAAAATCACCATAGCCAAAGACAATTAAGGCTATGAAAACCGTAGTTTTGGGCGTTTCGGGCTGCATCGCCGCGTATAAGGCGCTGGAGGTGCTGTCAATACTCAAAAAAAGAGGAATAAACGTCAAAATTATCATGACCGAGAATGCGACGGAGTTCGTCACACCCTTATCCTTTGAAACTCTTTCGAGGAATAAAGTGACGGTCGGAACGTTCGAGCCTAAAGAGCGTTACGAGGTCGAACACGTATCTCTCGCCGTCGAGGCGAGAGCCTTCGTTATCGCTCCCGCAACGGCAAACGTTATCGCCAAAATCGCGCAGGGCGTTGCCGACGACATGCTGACTACGACCGCGCTCGCTATTCCTAAGGGCACTCCGAAAATCGTCGCACCCGCAATGAACGACAGGATGTACGAAAACGAGGCGACGGTTAAAAACCTAGAAATTCTTAAGGAACGCGGCTGGACGGTTGTCGAGCCCGCCGTGGGAATTCTCGCTTGCGGAACGGAAGGAAAAGGAAAATTGGCTTCTCCGGAAGAAATTGCGGAGGCGGTTGTTTCTGCCGTTTTTTTTAAGCGCGATTACGAGGGAAGAACCGTTCTCATAACCGCGGGCGGAACCGAAGAGCCTATTGACCCGGTGCGAGTGATAACCAACCGCTCGAGCGGAAAAATGGGTGCTGCTTTAGCTTCCGCAGTTATCGACCGCGGAGGAAGAGCAATCGTAGTTGCGGGGAGAATTACCGCGAAAATGCCGAAGGACGCGGAGATTTTCAACGTCTTGACGACCGCCGAAATGCACGCAAAGGTTACGGAGCTCGCGCCCCTTGCCGATAGCTTTATCCTTGCCGCGGCGCCCTCCGATTACCGACCGAAAAACGCGGTGTGCGAAAAAATCAAAGGCGACGCGATTGTATTGGAGCTCGTTAAAAATCCCGACATTGCCGCCTCCCTCGGCGCAATAAAGGGCGGGAAAAAGCTGGTTATTTTCGCAGCCGAAACCTCTTCGCTCATTGAAAACGCCGTGGAAAAACTGAAGCGCAAAAACGCGGATATCGTCGTTGCCAACGACGTTACGAAGGAAGGCGCGGGGTTCGACGTCGATACCAATATAGCTACGATAATCGGAAAAGACGGAAAAATGCGGGAGGTTCCAAAGGTGGAAAAGTCCGCGCTTGCCGACATAATTCTTGACGAAATCAAATGATTTACGAAGTTATCGTCGATATCGGCGCGACCGAAGTTGACAGGGTTTTCGACTATCACTCCGACGACGAGATAGAGCTCGGCAGACGCGTGGTCGTTCCCTTCGGAAAAACCAAAAAGGTCGAGGGTTTCGTGCTCGGCAGGAAGGAAAAAAGCGACAGGGAAACCAAGGCAATAGAGGCCGTGCTGGACGACCGTCCGGCGGTTATTCCGGAAATGCTCGCGCTTTCCGATAAGCTCACCGAAACCTGCGCTTTCCGGCGCGTGGACGCGTTGAGACTGTTCGTTCCACCAAAGCTCAGGGGCGGCAGAGTCAGAGAAAAGCTGACCGATATGTTCGCTCTTCTCGATGGTGTTGACGCGGAAAAAGCCGCCGAAAGCTTAAAGAAAACCGCTACCGCGCAAAAGGGGATACTTTTCTATCTTTCCGAAAACGGAGAGACCGAAGGCAAGGTTCTCAGGGATTTGTTTTCGGGGCAAGCGCTCACGGCGCTCGAAAAAAGCGGGCTGGTGGTCAGACGAACGGTTCAGATTGGGCGCACGCCTTACAAATCTATAAAACCTATTATAAAAGAAGTGGAATTGACCGCCGAGCAGGAAGAGGCGGTTCACCGTATAGAGACGACCGACAAAAGAAGAATACTTATTCACGGAGTGACCGGAAGCGGTAAAACCGAAATCTATATGCGCGTCATAAAAGACGTGCTTAAGAAAGGGAAAACCGCAGTGATGCTCGTCCCCGAAATATCTCTTACGCCGCAGATGCTTGCGGTGTTCAGGGGGAGGTTCGGAGACGGCGTGGCGATGCTACACAGCGCGCTTTCCGACGGAGAACGCTTTGACGAGTGGAGAAGGATTCTGACGGGCGAAGCCCGCGTAGTTGTCGGCGCAAGGTCCGCGGTTTTTGCTCCCGTCAGGGATTTAGGCGTAATAATAATAGACGAGGAACACGATTCCAGTTACGTCAACGACAGAGAACCGAGGTACGTTACCGAGGACGTAGCGATGTTTAGGGCGGAATACAATAACGCCAAGCTCATTTTAGGCAGCGCGACGCCTTCTCTCGAAAGCTATAAAAAAGCCTTGGACGGCGAGTCCGAGCTGATAACCTTAAAGCACCGCGCCAACAACCGCACGATGCCGGAATTGAAAATCGTCGATATGCGACCGGAGCTGAGACAGGGCAATTTCGGACTGTTTTCGAGGGAGCTTGCTTCCGCCTTGTCCGACGTTCTTTCGCGTGGCGAGCAGGCTATGATTTTCTTGAACAGAAGAGGCTACGCCTCCTTTATGCGGTGCAGGGAATGCGGTCACGTCGAGCAGTGCCCTCATTGCGAGGTGTCCTTAAGGTATCACAAGGAACGCAATAAACTGGTTTGCCATTATTGCGGCTACGAACAGAACATGCATATCAAATGTCCTAAATGCGGTTCGACGAGCATGAAAGAGGGACGCACGGGGACGGAAAAGGTCGTTGAGGAATTGAAAAGAGTGCTTCCCGAAGCGCGCGTTCTCCGTATGGATAACGATACTACGACTACAAAGGACGCATATCTCAGAATTCTTACCGACTTCAGAGAGAAAAAAGCCGATATTTTAGTCGGAACGCAGATGATAGCGAAGGGACAC
>CAYXBO010000102.1:0-5202 GCA_964463195.1 uncultured Christensenellaceae bacterium
CTCGCCGACCATTTCGGACATGTAGGCGTCTGAAACCTTATCGCCCTCGCCTTTTATGAGAACAATTCTTCTCGAAGAGGTGGTATAGCCCTTATGGCATACGACGGTCAGGTCTGCGTCGTTTGCGACGTGCTTTTTAAACACGTCGTTAAAATCGATATTGGCGGCGTAGTTGGAATTGGAAATCATTACGTAATCTTCTTTCGCGCGCTCGAGAAAGTCGATTATCGTATAGATTGCCTCGATATTCCCCTTATAAACCTCTCTCGCCATGTTGGTTACGTACGGCGGGAAGACCGCAATACCGCTGTTCTTTCTGTTCAAATCCCAGTCGCGACCCATACGGATGTGGTCGGTCAGGGAGCTGTAGTTGCTTCTTGCGATAATTCCTATAGTGGTTATTCCGGAATTGACGCAGTTGGAAAGCGTAAAGTCTATAAGTCTGTATCTCGAGCAGAACGGCAGAGACGCCGTGGTGCGGTGTATGGTCAATTCGTTAAGTTTGCTTTCGTTTCCGGATGCGAAAACGATACCCATCATCTCGTTCATTCTTATTTACCTCCGAACATTTCGCCGGCTTTTACCGTCGCGCCGCTTTTAACCTCGACCTCGGGTCCGACGACTGCAATCTGCCATTCGCCCTCTACCGCCGCTTTCTGCGTCTTTCCGACGATTGCTCCAGCCTCAACCTTCGACTCCCAACCGATTATTGCGTGGGAAACTTCGGCGCCGCGCCCTATAACCGCGCCCGGCATAACGATACTGTCTTTTACTACCGCGCCCTCTTTGACGGTCGCGCCGTAGAAGATAACCGAATGCTCGATAATACCGTTTATGTTGCTTCCTTCGGAAATTATACTGTTCTTAATCTCCGCCTTGTCTCCTATGTAGTGCGGCGGCTCGGCGCTGTTTCTGGAATAAATTTTCCAATCGCCGTCGTTGAGGTTAATTCCGCTTTGGTCATCCAGAATATCCATATTGGCTTCCCAAAGTGAAGAAATGGTTCCTACGTCCTTCCAGTAATCGTTGAAGGAATAGGCATACATTTTCTCGCCTTTTGAGAGCATGAGCGGAATGACGTTTTTGCCGAAGTCGTTGCTCGACTCCTTGTTCGCCTCGTCCTCGATAAGCGCCGCGCGGAGCTTTTCCCAGGTGAAAATATAAATTCCCATAGAAGCGTTGGTTGACTTCGGGTGCTTGGGTTTTTCCTCGAATTCGTAAATGGAGCCGTCGGGGTTGGTGTTCATTATTCCGAACCTCGAAGCCTGCTCGATAGGTACGTCGCGGACGGCTATCGTACACGCCGCGCCGCGTTCCTTATGCGCCGCGAGCATCTTGGAATAGTCCATTTTATAAATGTGGTCGCCCGAAAGAATGAGCACGTAGTTGGGGTTGTAACGCTCTATAAAATTGATATTCTGATAGATTGCGTTAGCCGTCCCCTTATACCATTCGCTCGCGCCCGCCTTCTGATACGGGGGAAGAACGAAGGCTCCGCCGTTGAGTCTGTCAAGGTCCCACGGCTGACCGTTACCTATGTACTGGTTGAGCTCGAACGGTTTGTACTGAGTCAAAACGCCTATCGTGTCGATGCCGCTGTTTATGGTGTTGGACAGCGTGAAATCGATAATGCGGTATTTGGCTCCGAACGGTACCGCCGGCTTTGCAACTTCACTGGTCAGAAGTCCTAAGCGGGTACCCTGACCGCCTGCGAGAAGCATTGCAACGCATTCTTTCTTTGTCTGCATATTGTCACTCCTTAAAGTTTTTTCAATATAATAGCACTGTTGCTTTCGAGATTGAATTTGAGGCTGAATTCCCTTCCGTGGTTGGGTTTTTCAACCGCCTCCACAACCGGCTCGAGGCTGGAGTAGCCGTCGTAACGGATATGGTTGCTGTTTAAGAGAATTTCGTATTCTCCTTCCTCCGAAACGCCCACCTCGTAACCCACTCTCGTCGTATCCGAGAAATTGACGACCGCTATAACGCGCTCGCCGCCGTCGGCTATTCTTTCAAACGCCACGACGTTCTGTTCCTTATCGTCGACGACAATCCACTCGAAACCGTCCTGTCTCGAATCGCGCTCCCAAAAAGCGGGGTTGTCGAGATAAACCTTGTTGAGGTCCCGCACGAACTCGCGGAGCGCCCTGTGGCTTGCGAAATCGAGAAGCATCCAGTCGAGCTGTTTTTTGTAGTCCCATTCTATAAACTGCCCGAACTCGTTGCCCATAAAGTTGAGCTTTTTGCCGGGGTGCGCCGTCTGATAGACGTACAGCGCCTTTAATGCGGCGAATTTGTCCTCGTATTTTCCGGGCATTTTGCCAATCATGGAAGCCTTTCCGTGAACGACCTCGTCGTGAGAAAACGGCAGAACGTAGTTCTCGGAAAAGGCGTAGGTTATGGAAAAGGTCAGACGGTCGTGCGCGCCTTTTCTGAAAAACGGGTCGATTTTAACGTAGTCCAGAACGTCGTTCATCCACCCCATATTCCATTTGAAGTTAAAGCCGAGCCCTCCTACAGACGGAGGCATGGTGACCATGGGAAACGCCGTAGATTCCTCGGCAATCATCATGGCGTAAGGGAAACGCGTGAGAACCGCGGAGTTAAGGGCTCTCAGGAAGGAAATGGCTTCGAGATTGTAATTTCCGCCGTCCTTATTCTTAATCCATTCTCCCTCTTTTCTCGCGTAATCGAGATAGAGCATGGATGCTACGGCGTCCATACGCATACCGTCTATGTGGTAGTTCTCCATAAAGAAGCAGACCGCCGATATGAGGAAGCTTCTTACCGCGCCCTTCGAGTAATCGAAAACCTTGGTTCCCCATTCCTTGTGCTCACCGACGCGCGGGTCGGCGTATTCGTAACACGGACGACCGTCGAAATCGGCAAGCCCGAACTCATCCTTCGGGAAGTGCGAAACCACGAAATCCATAATAACGCCTATGCCCGACTGGTGGCACTTGTCGACGAAATACATAAAATCGGAAGGTTCTCCGAACCTCGAGGTCGGAGCGTATAGCCCCGAAACCTGATATCCCCAGCTTCCCTCGAAGGGGAATTCCGTAACCGGCAGCAGCTCTACGTGGGTATAATTCATCTCCTTGACGTAGGAAACCAGCTCGTCCGCCAGGTCGCGGTAGGAATAGACGTTGCCGTCGGGGTGTCTCTTCCAGCTCCCGAGATGCACTTCGTAAATGTTAAGCGGGCGTTTGGCATGGTCCACGCCCTTAAGGTTTTCAAAATATTCGGCGTCGTTCCATTTGTATCCGGAAATATCGTACAGCTTACTGGCGTTTGCGGGAGCCGTTTCGGTATGCGTCGCATAGGGGTCGGCTTTATCTATAATTCTGCCGTCCTCGGTCTCCACGCTGAACTTATAAGTATCGAACCGCCTGAGCCCCGGAATGCAGACCTCCCATATTTCGGAGTCAATCTTCTCCATCGGGTGAACTCTTCTGTCCCAGCCGTTGAAGTTGCCGATGACGGAAACCGTCCTCGCGTGGGGCGCCCAACAGCGGAAACGCCATTGTTTCTTGTTCTGTTTTACAACGTAAGTGGGCGAAAAGAAACGCCAGCTTTCAAAGTTGGTACCTTGCTTGAACAGATAAATAGGCAAATCGTTTTTTGATGCAGCCATTTGCTTTTGTCCTTATTTTTAATTCGTCATATAGTTAATTCGTCTTTATATCCGAAAGAAGTACGCCGTACTTCTCCGTTCCCGCGATTTTTCTTAAGCGCGAAACTTTTTCTTCCGCGTTCTTAAGAGTAAGCCCTACGACCGCGTCACCGGAACCGCTCATCGTAACGAGAGAAAACCCCGCTTCGTAAAGCAAGCGCTTCTTCTCGGAAATTGCATCCGTCCACGCCGCTTTCTCTAAAGCGTTGAAGAGATAATCGCCCTCTTCTCCCGCCTTCAATCTTCCGACCGCCTCCGTAGCGTTTCCGTCCGCGCCGCCCGTTCTGTCGTATCCGGCGTAAACAGCCGCCGTGCTTTTACCTCCGCCGCCCGCTAAAACGACGGCTTTATAGGGTGGAAGCCCGTCGATAAATTCCAGCTCGCCGCCTATTCCTCTCATCATCACGGGACGGCTATGGAACATTGCCGGAACGTCCGCTCCTATTTTAAGCATCAATTCCTTATCCGGAACGATTCCCGTAGCTTCCGCTATCAGCCTGAACGTAGCCGCCGCGTCTGCGGAAGAGCCTCCGAGTCCGGAAGCCATAGGAATGCCTTTTTTTATCTCTATATCGAAACCCGTCGTCCCGAAGTTTTCTACAACCGCTCGGGCGGCGCGTTCGGCGGTATTGTTGACGATTGCGGGCGCGTTTAGAACTTTGACGCGCACTTCGTTGTCCGCCCTCTGAACAAGCGACACCTCGTCGTATATGTCGGGAAGCGGAATTACCGCGCTTTCAAGCAAATGGTATCCCCGCCCGTCCACGCCCGTAATCTTCAGAACCGCGTTGACTTTGGCAGGTATTCTTATAGAATAGCTTTTCATATTTCTTTAATAATTATATAATGTAACCACTTTAAGGTCAATACCCCAATTTAGCCGTTTGGCAATATTTTCCGGTGTTTCAGGATAACGGCGTTAGACGGCGCAAAATATAAATATCGCTAAAAAATCAGTCTGATTACGGAATTTTTGGCAATAATCGCGGTATGAGAGACGTAAAACTTACAATTCAACAGACGAAAAACCAAATCGGCGTATTAAAAGGAACCCCCGTCCGCTTAAAAGTCAACCGCGGGCGCAACAAAATAGAGATGCTCTGCGGAACGATAGAGGACGCATACCCTTCCATTTTCACCCTGAGAACGGATACGGGCGACATTCAGACCTTCAGTTATCAGGACGTTGTAACTAAGAACGTAACGTTTTACAGACACAAATAGTTCACCCTACGGGTGAGTGAAATCACGGCTTGCGCCGTGGTGAAATTCACGCTATCGCGTGAGTGAAATCAAGCCTTGCGGCTTGGTGAAATCACTCGCCTTCGGCGAGCGGTTGTGGATATTTTATTAAATTCCGGATTGCTTTACAGCTAACGCTCCGCGCAATGACGGTGAAAAAGCATCACTTCTCACAATAGCGGATAAACAAAGTACCAATAAAAGACTACAAGCGGAAACCGTTGCGAGCATTCGCAGGTTTCCGCTTGCACAGGGCTTTTTTTGGTTCTTTTTTTCTCCCGAAA